>NZ_JAGPXZ010000139.1:0-10717 GCF_018070305.1 Micromonospora sp. M51
CCTCGACCGCCCCCGGCGCGCCCAACGCCGGGGTGTCGACCGGCGCCCCGCATCCGCGGCGCTGGATCGCGCTGGCGGTCATCGCGGTCTCACAGCTGATGGTCGTCCTGGACGCCACCATCGTGAACATCGCACTGCCGCAGGCCCAGGCCGACCTGGGGATCACCGACGCGAACCGGCAGTGGGTGATCACCGCCTACACGCTGGCCTTCGGCGGTCTGCTGCTGCTCGGCGGTCGCATCGCCGACTACTGGGGGCGCAAGCGCACCTTCATCGTCGGCATGACCGGTTTCGCGCTCGCCTCGGCCCTGGGCGGTCTGGCCACCACCGGTGAGATGCTCTTCGCCGCCCGCGCGTTGCAGGGCGCCTTCGGCGCGCTGCTCGCCCCGGCCGCGCTGGCGCTGCTCACCGTTCTCTTCACCGAGACCACCGAGCGGGCCAAGGCCTTCGCGGTGTACGGCGCGATCGCCGGCGGTGGATCGGCTGTCGGTCTGCTGCTCGGCGGGGTGCTCACCGAGTACGCCGACTGGCGCTGGTGCCTGCTGGTCAACATCCCGGTCGCCGCGATCGCCATCGCCCTCGCCCTCCCGCTGGTGCCGGAGAGCCGGGCCCACGGCAACACCCGCTACGACGTACCCGGTGCGATCGTGGTGACCGCCGGCCTGGTCTCCCTGGTGTACGGCTTCACCAAGGCCGCCGAGGACGGCTGGGACGCCACCGCGACGCTCGGTTTCATCGCCGCGGGCGTGCTGCTGCTCGCCGCGTTCGTGGTGATCGAACTGCGCTCCAGCCACCCGCTGCTGCCGCTGCGGATCCTGCTGGACCGCAACCGGGGCGGGGCGTTCCTCACCTCGACGCTGATCGGCGCGGGCCTGTTCGGGGCGTTCCTCTTCCTGACCTTCTACTTCCAGGTGGTGTTGCAGTACAAGCCCCTGGAGGCCGGTCTCGCCTCCCTGCCGGTCACCGCCGGTGTGCTGATCGCCGCGGGTGGCGCGAGCCAGCTGATGCCCCGGGTGGGGGCCAAGCCGCTGATGGTCGCCGGTTCGGCGCTCGCCGCCCTGGGCATGCTGGTGCTGACCCAGATCGACGTGGACACCCCGTTCCTCACCCACCTGCTGCCCGCGCAGGTCGTCCTGGGCCTCGGGTTGGGCTTCACCTTCGTCCCGCTGTCCAGCCTCGCCCTGGTCGGGGTGCCGGAGCACGACGCCGGCGCGGCCAGCGCGACGCTCAACGCCACCCAGCAGATCGGCGGCTCGCTCGGCACCGCGCTGCTGAACACCTTCTACACCAGCGCGGTCGCCGCCTACCTGGTCGGCCGGGCGCCGAACCCGGTCAACCAGGTCGAGGCGCTGGTGCACGGCTACCGGGTGGCCTTTGCCTGGGGCGCGGCGCTGATCGTGCTCGCCGGGCTGGCCACACTGGTCCTGGTGAAGGTCCGCAAGGAGGACGTCCCGACCGGCAACACCGTGCACATGGGTTGAGCTGACCGCCGTGGCCGCCGGCCGGAGCGCCCCGAGCCTGGGGTGGGCCGGCCGGTGGCCACGTCCGGTAACGTCCCGATCATCGTCGAAAATCCGTTGAGGAGACCCATGTCGACCCCTGCTGACCAGATCATCACCGCTCTGCGCGCGGGCCACGAGGAGCTCGCCGCGCTCGTCCGGGACCTCAAGGAAGACGACCTGCTCCGCCCGTCCGGGGCCAGTGAGTGGCAGGTGTCGCAGGTGTTGAGCCACCTGGGCAGCGGCGCCGAGATCAACCTGGCGACGCTGGAGGCGGCCCGCACCGGCACGCCCGGCCCGGACGGGGACTTCAACCGTGGCGTCTGGGCCCGCTGGGACGCGATGTCCCCGGCCGAGCACGCCGCCGGCTTCCTCGCCAGCAACGAACGACTGGTCGAGGCGTACGAGGCGTTGGACGCCGAGAGCCGGGCCTCGATGCGGGTCGACCTCGGCTTCCTGCCGGAGCCGGTCGACGTGGCCACCGCGGCCCGGTTCCGGCTCAGTGAGTTCGCCCTGCACCAGTGGGACGCCGAGGTGGCGTTCAACAGGTTCGCGGCGGTGACGCCGGGGGCGGTGGCGCTGCTGCTCGACCAGATCGGCGGCATGCTGGCCTGGACCAGCCGACCGCATGAGTTGGACGGTCGGGGGGCCACCCTGCTGGTCCGGCTGCACGCGCCCGAGCGGACGTTCGGGCTGCGGCTGGGTGAGCAGGTCGAGATCGTCGACGCGCCGGAGCATCCCGACGGCGAGCTGGTGGCGCCGGCCGAGGCGTGGCTGCGGCTGGCCACCGGACGGCTGGGTCCCCAGCACACCCCCGACGGGGTGCTGGTGACCGGTTCGGTGACCCTCGACGACCTGCGCCGGGTCTTCGTCGGCTTCTGAGACGGTGCCGCGCGGGCCGGTGATCCGGCCCGCGCGGTGTCTCAGCCCTTCACGCAGACCACCTGCTTGAGGTGCGCGACCACCTCGACCAGATCCTCCTGCTGGGCCATCACCTCGGTGATGTCCTTGTACGCGCCGGGGATCTCGTCAACCACCCCGGCGTCCTTGCGGCACTCCACCCCGGCGGTCTGCGCGGCCAGGTCCGCGGTGCTGAACGTCCGCTTGGCCTGCGCCCGGGACATCCGACGCCCCGCGCCGTGCGACGCCGAGCAGTACGCGTCCGGGTTTCCCCGCCCCCGCACGATGTACGACCCGGTGCCCATCGACCCGGGGATGATGCCCAGCTCACCCCGGCCGGCCCGGATCGCGCCCTTGCGGGTCACCAGCACGTCCACCCCGTCGTAGCTCTCCTCCGAGACGTAGTTGTGGTGGCAGCTGATCGGCTCGTCGTAGCCGACCTGCGGGAAGTGCTCACGCACCACGCCGCAGAGCAGGGCCAGCATGACCGCCCGGTTGCGCCGCGCGTACTCCTGCGCCCAGAACAGGTCCCGCCGGTACGCGTCCATCTCGGGCGTCCCGGCGAGGAACACCGCCAGGTCCCGGTCCGGAAGGTCGGCGTTGTGCGGCAGCCCCCGGGCCACGGCGATGTGCCGCTCGGCCAGTTCCTTGCCGATGTTGCGGGACCCGGAGTGCAGCATCAGCCAGACCCGGCCCTCGTCGGCGCCGCCCTGCTCCAGGCAGACCTCGATGAAGTGGTTGCCCCCGCCGAGGGTGCCGATCTGCCGCTGCGCCCGCGTCTGCAACTGCGCCACCCGTCGGTCCAGGCCGGCGAACCGGCCCCAGAAGTCGGCCCAGCCGGCCTGCTCCAGGCCCCGGATCCGGCGCGGGTCGACCGGGTCGGTGCGCTGGGCGAAGCCGACCGGGATGGTGGCCTCGATCGCGGAGCGCAGCCCGGCCAGGTCGTCAGGCAGGTCGGCGGCGTTCAGCGAGGTCCGCACCGCCGACATCCCGCAGCCGATGTCGACGCCGACCGCGGCCGGGGAGACGGCCTGCCGCATCGCGATCACCGAGCCGACCGTGGCGCCCTTGCCGAAGTGCACGTCGGGCATGACGGCGACGCCCTGCACCCACCGCAGCGCGCCGATGTTGCGCAGCTGCTTGGCGGCCTGCGGCTCGATGGCGTACGGGTCGGTCCAGACCCGGACCGGTGCCCGGGTACCAGCGAGCGGGGTGAATCCCATCGTGGTCTCCTTGTGTCGTGCCGGCACCAACGTCGCATGGTGACCGGAAATGATCGCGTACCGGAAGGCCGGGCGCGGAAGTTCGTCGGATACGAAAAGACCGCCCGACCCGCAGGGGTGGGCGGCGACACCGGACGCGTTGGCGTCAGCGGTGGCGTCGCCCTGGTCGCCGGCCCTCAGCGAGCTGACCGAGACAAGTGGGCTGACCGAGATACCGGCACCGTGCGCCCGAGGGCAACCCGGCACCCGCACCTGGCGTGCGCCAGATGGTCGTGGTGCGGTCGCGCTGCGACACGGCGTACTCCCCGGGGTCTGATCGGTTGACCTTGCTTCGATGACGGTAGGCGGGCCGCGGCCTGTCCGCAAAGGATATTGCGCGCCGGTCGCCCTGGGCTCGGGCGTCGGCCCGAGCGGCTCAAGATCGTGCTCGATCCAGGAAAGAGGGCCCTCAGGATGCGACGAGGCCACCACATCATTGTTCGAGCGCGATCAGACGAGTTTCGCCGACGCGGACACCCGTAGCCCGGGGCACGGCCTCGTGGCGGTGGCCGTCGGGTGGCGGGCCGCTTCGGCTCCGGCACCGTCGGTGAGGGTGGCGGTGACGGAGCCGAAGAACTGGCCCTTGTCGTAGTGGCCGATGGTGCTGGCGCGGTAGTCGGGCTCGTGCGCGATCGGCAGCAGGTCGGGAATCGCCATGGCCGCGAAGCTACCGCCGGGCTACGACACGGGCACCACCCGGAAGGACTGCGCGGCGGTGCCGTTGCAGGCGTACTGGATGAGCTGGACGCTGTCCGCCGTCGACGCTCCCGGCACGTCGAGGCACTTGCCGCTGCCGCGGTTGACCAGGCGGTAGTAGCCGCCGCCCTCGGGCTCGGCCCGCCACTGCTGGTTGTTGCCGCCGCTGTAGGACCAGAGCTGGATGGGCGCCGAGTCGGCCGTCGACCTGTTGGTCACGTCGAGCACCTGGGCGCTGTTGTTGCGGTTGTTGACCCGCAGGTACCCGTCGCTGGTCGGCACGAACTGGTACTGCTGGGCGGCGCTGCCGTTGCACGCGTACTGCTGGATGGCGGTGCCGTTCGCGCTGGCCGCGGCCCGCGCGTCCACGCACTTGCCGTTGCCCCGGTTGACCACCGTGTGCCAGGCGGTCGGCGAGATCGTGCCGTCGGACGGCGGGGGCGTCGTCGGCGGGACGGTGCCGGCACCGGCGAGCCAGTGCAGCCCGTCGATCAGCAGCTGGTTCTGCTGCGGGCTGTCGAAGGTGGAGGACAGCCCGGTGTTGGTGCTGTAGTTCATCGCGTTGTGCCCGAAATTGGCGTAGAGCATCTTGTACTGCCGGTTGCTCCAGACCAGCGGGTAGTAGCCGCCGTACCAGGACTGGTTGGGGTCGGTGCCGACCGGGAAGCTGGACGGGTCGACCGAGGCCAGGATGTCGATGTTGGGGTTCTGCCGCAGGTCGTTGCTCCAGGAGTACCACTCGCTGATCGAGGACGGGAAGGTCGCCGGGAGGTTCCGGGTGGCGGGGTGGGTGCGGTTGTCGGCGCGCATGGTGACCCGGGTGGGCCCCCAGGTGTTGGTCTGGAACGCCCCGGTTCCGAGGAAGGTGTTGTAGTACCAGCTCCAGCTCGACGGGTTGTCGGTCCACGCGCTGACGTGGAAGCCCAACCACGCTCCGCCGTTCTGCATGTACTGCTGGAACGCGGCGCGTTGCCCGGTGGGCGGCGCGTCGTCAAGGAACATGACGACCTTGTACTGGGCCAGGTTGGCGGTGTTCAGCAGGCCCCAGTTGTTGGTGGCCTCCCAGGAGAAGCCGTACTGGGCGGCGGCCTGCGGGAACCAGGCCCGGGCGTCCTTGACGAAGTCGATGTGCGCGGCGTCCCAGGTGCCGTTGTAGAAGGCCAGGACCTTGAACGTCGGCGCGGCCTGCGCACTGCGCGAGGCGCTGACAGCGACACCGGCGGTCAAGGCGACGACCAGGGCGACGAACAACGACAGGATCCTTCTGGTACGGGAGGAGAGTTCTGCGATCACCTGATCGTCCCTTCGGTGGGGACGCGCGCCGCCGCGTCGAGGTACATCTGTTCACAAGGTTTACAGATAGACGAAAGGTTATTCCTCTGACCAGATCGCGTCAATCGCCGATCGCCCGAACGGGTGGGATTCCTCCGGCAACGGGTACCCCCGCCGGATGACCAGCCCGGACGCCGTCGACGTCGACACGCCGCTCGCCGTGGACGTGCCCGCCGCGCCGCACGACGCCAGCGGCGAACATGTGCCGATCCGCGACCTGGCCGGCCTCGCGCCGCCGACCCGGTCGGCGCGCCGCTGGACCCCGAGCCGGGTGGTGGCCACCCCCGCGGCGCTCGACCACCCGCACGGCCAACGGATCGTCGAACGGGTGCGGGCACTCGGCATCGAGGTGGAACACCTGCGCGCCAACCGGCTCACCGGGGTACGCGGGCAGACCGACCGGGAAACCTACGCGCGGGCCAAGTCGACAATGGCGATCGTGGTGAGCCCACCCTCGCGGCGTGTCCTGCAACCCATCGCGCCCAGCGCGGACTGGCGGGTCGACCTGGCCGAGGGCTGCCCGGCGCACTGTCAGTACTGCTACCTCGCCGGATCCCTGTCCGGCCCACCGGTGACCCGGGTGTACGCCGACCTCGACGACATCCTCGCCGGGTTGGCCGCGTACGCCGGGCGCGGTACGGTGACCAGCCGCAACGCGCGGCGCGCCGACGAGGGCACCACCTTCGAGGCGTCCTGCTACACCGACCCGCTCGCCCTTGAGCACCTGACCGGCAGTTGGCGGCGCGCGGTGCAGCACTTCGCCGACTGGGACGCCCCCGTGCAGTTGCGCTGGACCACCAAGTACGCCGACGTGGACACCTTCGTCGGCCTGCCGCACGCCGGCCGGACCCGGGTCCGCTTCAGCGTCAACTGCGCCCCGGTCAGCCAACGGTTCGAGGGCGGCACCGCCCGGGTGCCGGACCGACTGGCCGCGCTGCGCCGGCTCGCCCTCGACGGCTACCCGGTCGGGCTGACCATCGCGCCGATCATCGCGCTGCCGGACTGGCGGGAGCACTACGGCGACCTGCTCGACCAGGTCCGCGCGGCGGTCGACGGGGTGCCCGATGTGGACCTGACCGCCGAGCTGATCACCCACCGGTTCACGCCGGGCAGCAAGGAGGTGCTGCTCGGCTGGTACCCGCGTACCCGGCTGGAGATGGACGAGGAGTCCCGCAGCCGCAAGCACGGCAAGTTCGGCGCGGTGAAGTACGTCTACCCCCGCGAGCAGATGACCGAGCTGCGCGACTGGTTCACCACCGAGCTGACCGCCCGCGTCCCGGCCTGCCGGATCCTCTACTGGACCTGACCCCGGGCTAGACGCCGACGGCGCCGTCGATGCCCTCGCGGAGAAAATCGGCGTGGCCGTTGTGTCGGGCGTACTCGTGGATCAGGTGCAGCATCACCAGCCGCAGTGACACGGTCTCGCCGGAGCGGGCGTTGCGGCCGGTCACGTCGAGCGACGCGGCGGACCGCTCGATCCGGCGGGCGTGCGCGACCTCACGCTCCCAGGCGTCGAACGCCTCGGCCCGGGTGGCCGAGCTGGCGTCGTACGCCTGCTGGAAGTCGCCGGTCTCCGACCACACCAGCGGGATGTCCTCGCCGTCGATGACCCGCCGGAACCAGGCGCGCTCCACCTCGGCCATGTGTCGCACCAGGCCGAGCAGGGACAGGGTGGAGGGCGGCATCGACTGCCGGCGCAGGTCCCCGTCGGAGAGACCCTCGCACTTGAGGGCCAGCGTGGCGCGGTGGAAGTCGAGGAACGCGCGCAGCGTCTCCCGCTCGTCGCCGGTAACCGGGGGGCCGATCCGTTCGGTGGTCATTGAAACGATCATGCCGGACGGCGGCTGCGGGGTCCGGCCTGGGTCAGCCGACCGAGGATCGGGCGACCGGGGCGGCGAAGAACGTGTCCGGGTACGGCTCGTCGCGCAGGCTGTAGTGCCACCACTCCCGGTCGTAGTTGACGAACCCGGCGTCGGTCATCAGCCGCCGCAACAACTGCCGGTTGTCCCGCGCCGTCGCGGTGACTGAGGGGTCGGCGGTGTGCGCCCGGGGGTCGAAACAGTCGAAGCCGGTACCCATGTCGATGCTGTTGTCGGCGAAGCGCTGGGCGCGCGGCGCGGTGCAGGCGACCAGCGGTTGCCCGACCCGGTACGGGGGTTGGCTGGCGGCGGGATCGTCGACAAGGGTCAGGTCCAGGGTGCTGCCGCGGCTGTGCGCGGTGGGCGCCCCGATGTAGCCGTCGGCGAAGAGCCGGTTCTTGGCGAGGTCCGGGTAGAACTCGGCCTTGGTCTGCTGCTCGTCGGGGCGCTTCGACCAGGCCACGAAGTCGTCCACCGCCGGTTGCGGACGGTAGCAGTCGTACACCTTGATGCTGTGTCCGCTGGCCAGCGCGGCGTCCTGTACGCGGCGCAGCGCCTGGGCCGCCTGCCGGGTGAGCAGGCACAGCGGCTCCCGGTAGCCGGTGATCGGCCGGCCGACGAAGTTGTGCGCCGTGGCGTAGCGGATGTCGCCGTGGATGCGCGGGTCGACGTCCGTCAGCACCACGAACCCCGGCAGCGGGGGTGCCCCGGACGGGGTCGGCGCGGGGGTGGGGCTCGCCGACGTGGGCTGCGGCCCGGTCGGCGCGGGTCGGGGCTCCGCCCGCGAGCAGCCGGCGAGCAGCGCGACGAGCGCGACGATGACGGCCAGGCGGTGACGCACCAGTCCTGTCTATCAGCCCAGCCAGGGCCGCTGTCCCAGGATCCGCTCGCGGTGCGCGAAGTCGCCCTGCCCCCGGCCGCCGGACACTGCGAATCCACGAAAGTCGATTCCACCTGGAGCCATTTGTCGACGCAATCAACGAAAGTTGGCGAAAAAGCTCCGGAAGTTTTCCGCAACTCCAGCCAAGCTTCGGTCGACCTGGCATGTCGTCAAACCCCATCGGTGAGGCAAGATGACCCGTGGAACGGGCACGCCGTTTCGGGACACACGGTGGACGACGACTTCTGGTCGTTCCTCCGGCTCGGTGAAGGAGACGCGGGTGGGCGCGGACGACGGACGCAGGGTGACCATCACCGCGATCGCACGGGAGGCCGGGGTGTCGGTGCCGACCGTGTCACGGGTGCTCAACGGACGCTCCGATGTGGCCCCGGACACCCGCGAGCGGGTCGAGGAGTTGTTGCGCCACCACGGCTACCGGCGTCGGACCAGCCGCAGCGTCCGCCGCGCCGGCCTGGTCGACCTGGTCTTCAACGACCTGGACAGCCCCTGGGCCGTGGAGATCATCCGCGGTGTGGAGGACGTCGGGCACGGGGCGGGTGTCGGCACCGTGGTCTCCGCGATCCACCGGCAGCCCACCGCGGCCCGGCAGTGGTTGCAGAACCTGCGCACCCGGGCCACCGACGGCGTCATCTTCGTGACCTCGCACCTCAGCGCGCCGCTGCACGCGCAGCTGCGTCGCCTCAACGTGCCGGTGGTGGTCGTCGACCCGGCCGGCGTGCCGGCCATGGACGTGCCGACGATCGGCGCGACCAACTGGGCCGGCGGGCTCGCCGCCACCGAACACCTGCTCGCCGTCGGGCACCGGCGCATCGGTTTCGTGGCCGGGCCGACGCATCTGCTGTGCAGCCGGGCGCGACTCGACGGTTACCGGGCCGGGCTGGAGGCCGCCGGCGTGCCGGTCGACGACGCGCTGATCTACCCGGGCGACTTCTACCACGCCTCCGGGTTCGCGGGCGGGACCGCGCTGCTCGACCTCGCCGACCCGCCGACCGGCATCTTCGCCGCCAGCGACCAGATGGCCTTCGGCGTCTACGAGGCGATCCGCCGCCGCGGGCTGCGCGTCCCGGACGACGTGAGCGTGGTGGGTTTCGACGACCTGCCGGAGGCCCGCTGGGCGTCCCCGCCGCTGACCACCGTTCGCCAGCCGTTGGTCGAGATGGGACGGTTGGCAGCCCGGACGGTGCTCCGCCTCGCCCAGGGCGAGGGCATCGACTCGCCCCGGGTGGAACTGGCCACCGAACTTGTCGTGCGCGACAGCACCACCGCCCCGCCGACCGGGTCACCCGCCTCGGCGTGACGGCCGGACCTGCCGCAGAAACCGGTTGGACCGGTTCCGGTCCGTTCCGGAAAGTTCCGGCCAGGTCGTGGCCGGCCCGGGCGCGGTGAGCGACCGACGGTCACCCACCGCGCCGCACGGTCAGTGGTGGTGGTGCCAGCGGACCGCCTTGCGGATGGTCACCGGCAGTGCTGGCGCACCGTCGACCGGTGCCGGGTCCTCGGCGGTCGGCGCCACTCCCCCGGCGGCGATCCGGTCGAGGGTGGCCAGGCCGGCCGCGTCGACCTCGCCGAAGATCGTGTAGTTCGGGCGCAGCGCGGAGTTGGCGTAGACCAGGAAGAACTGGCTGCCGTTGGTGTCCGGCCCGGCGTTCGCCATCGCGAGGACGCCCCGGGCGTACACCCGGCGTTCCCCGGTCGGGTCGGTGGGCGCGGGAGGCAGGTCGGTCGGCAGTTCGTCGCGGTACCGGTAGCCCGGGCCGCCCTCGCCGGTTCCGGACGGGTCACCGCACTGCAACACGCTCAGCGTGGGGTACGCGGTGAGGCGGTGACACGGGGTGCGGTCGTAGAAACGCTTGCTGACCAGGTGCAGGAAGCTCTGCACCGTGCACGGCGCGGCGGCCCGGTCCAGTGTCAACCCGATCGGCCCGTGGTTGGTCGCCAGGGTCACCCGGACGCTGCCCCGGGCCGGGGTGCGGCGCGGGTCGGGCGGCAACGGCACCGGTCGGGCCGCGGGCTCGTCCGGGGTCTCGGTGTACGCGCACGGGCCGTGGGTGGTGCGCGGCGGTCTGGCGGCGTCGGCGGCGGTGGGCGGCGCTGCGGACACGCGCACCGCGTCGGCCGCCGGGGCCGGCGCGGCGAGCGCGGTGGCGGACGCTCCGACGACCAGCGCCCCGGCGAGCACTGTCACCCCCGCGAGGCGGGTCAGGGCGCGCACCGGCCGGCGGGGTGCCGCCACTGCGGGGCGCGGTTCGGGTTCACTCGGCACAGGGA
>NZ_JAGPXZ010001363.1:0-719 GCF_018070305.1 Micromonospora sp. M51
TCACGGACCAACGGTTCCGGCAGCCCGGCCCGGACGATCAGGTAGTTCGGGTTGGCGACAGTGGTCACCGCGTCCACCCCGTACACCGAGCGGGGGATGTCCCGGGAGACGTAGACCTGGCCGTAGCGCGAGCGCAGCGGCTCGGTCCACTCGCTGAGGTCCACGATCCGGATGGCGCTGGCGTCGGCCAACTCCTCAATGCCCCGCACCGGCAGGCCTCCGGAGAAGAAGAACGCGTCGATCCGCCCGGAACGCAGCGCCTTCACCGAGTCGTCCAGACCGAGCCGCTCGCGGCGCACCTCGCCGCCACCGAGGCGGGCCACCTCCAACAGCCGGGTCGCGGTGATCTCGGTGCCCGAGCCGGGCGCGCCGACGGAGACGCGCCGGCCGCGCAGGTCGGCGACAGTGCGGACCGGGCCACCGCTCGTGGTGACCAGGTGCAGTTGGTCGTCGTACACCCGGGCGACGGCGGCGACCGCGGGGCTTCCCGTCGTGCTGGTGGGCAGCACGTCGGCCTGGGTGAAGCCCAGCTCGGCCCCGCCGGAGCCGACGAGCTGGACGTTTTCCGCCGAGGCGGCGGTGACCACCACGCTCGCCCGGACGTCGGGCAGTCCCTGGCGGCCATCCTCAACCGGGAACTGCCCGAACGCGTAGTAGACAGCGGTGGGGCTGCCGGTGGCGATCCGGATCGACGTCGGCGGGGTCGGGGCGTCCCGGCA
>NZ_JAGPXZ010001364.1:0-718 GCF_018070305.1 Micromonospora sp. M51
GCTCAGTAGCGCGGGGTGCCCCGGCCGCGCTGCACCGCCGGGCCGCGCCGGTCCCGGGCCCGCCAGCAGCCGCTGTGCCAGTGCCGCCGGTCGGTCAGGTCACCCAGGCCGTCCGCCGGCCAGGCCACCAGGTGCGCCACCCCGGGTCGGATCTCCTGGTCACAACCGGGGCAACGGTACGTCTTGACCGACGCGCCGGCGCCGATGCCGCGTACCTGCCAGGCGCCGTCGGTCCATTGCTGCACCGAGGCGACGCCCTGCCGGACCCGGTCGGCGTCCAGGTTGGCGTTCTCGTCCCGGCGAGGGCGATTGCGACGGGGGCTCACAGTCACCAAGCGTACGTCCGGCGGGTGCGGCCGCCCGGGGCGGTCACCAGGTCGTGGGTCGGTCCAGGTGCTCGGCGACCTGCACCCCGCCCAGCACCGTCGCCGCGTCCTCCTCGGTGAAACCCTCGTTCGGCCGGCCCCAACCGGCGGTGACTTGGGCCTTCGGGACGTCGAGCAACTCCATCGTCTCGCCCTGCGGGTCGACGTAGGCCGGCCGCCCGGCCGCCGTCGCGTTGGGTTCCGGGCGGTCACCGACGATGCTGTGCGGGGATCGGAGCCGCACCTCCATCGAGCGGAACCCGCTCCCGTTGACGACCAGCGAGACGTCCAGCGCGGCCGGGAGGTTGGCCACGGTGACCTCGCATCCGGCACTCCACGCCCCGGCCGCGCTG
>NZ_JAGPXZ010001365.1:0-718 GCF_018070305.1 Micromonospora sp. M51
GGTCGGCACGGTGCCCGGCCGGATCAGGGGTCGGGCCTCGGCGGGCAGTCGGCGCAGCGCACCCAGGCCGAGCCGGGAGGCGCCGACGGTCACCGCCATGCCGGACCGTCCGGGAAGCGGAACTCGGCGATCGACGTGGGCTTCATGGTGGCGCTGTAACCGGGCCGCTCGGGCAGCAGGTAGCGCCCGTCGCGGGTCCGCACCGGGTCGACGAAGTGTTCGTGCAGGTGGTCGACGTACTCGATCATCCGGCCGTCCAGCCCCGTGCCCACCCGCAGGTAGTCGAAGATCGCCAGGTGCTGGACGTACTCGCAGAGGCCCACCCCGCCGGCGTGCGGGCAGACCGGAACGCCGAACTTCGCCGCCAGCAGCAGCTCGGCCAGGACCTCGTTGACGCCACCGACCCGGCAGGCGTCGACCTGCATCACGCCGATCGCCTCGGCCTGGAGCAACTGCTTGAAGATCACCCGGTTGGCGGCCACCTCACCGGTGGCGACCCGGCAGCGTCCGCCGGTCAGCTCGTGCACCGCGCGGGCGATCCGGGCGTGCCCGAGGATGTCGTCGGCGTGGGTGGGCTCCTCGATCCAGTACGGGTCGACCTCGGCCAGCGCCGCCATCGCGGTGATCGCCTCGTCGACGTCCCAGACCTGGTTGGCGTCCATCATCAACAGCGCGTCCGGGCCGATCTCCTCGCGGATGATCCGGGCCCGCCGCAGGT
>NZ_JAGPXZ010001366.1:0-711 GCF_018070305.1 Micromonospora sp. M51
GCGACCTCCGTCTCAGGAGACCAACACCCCCTGGTGGCCGCCGCTGTCGCGGAGCACAGCCACCGCCTCGGCGACCCCCAGAGGGGGCGGCGCGGGCAGGTCGTACGGCTGGGCCCGCAGCACCTCGGTGGCCCGACGGGTGGGCACCGAGGTGACCGGGTAGCCCCGGGCGGTGGTGCGGTCCAGCGCCCGACGCCGCCGGCCGAACCCGGCGACGGCCAGCCACTGCGGCAGCCCGGCCAGCGCGGGCGAGCGCACCCCGGGCGGCTCTGGCAGCACGTCCACCGAGCTGAACGCCTCGCTGCCGGCCAACCACCACTCGGCCTCGTCGACACTGCGGCGGGTGGCGTTCTCGCACCAGTACGGCACCAGCCCCGCCCGCACCACCTGCCACGGGTCGAGCAGCCGGCCGCATTCCACCACCAACCGGTCACCGGTCTTGCCGGCGCGCCGCAGCCACCGCCGGTACAGGTCGGCCACGCCCGCGCTCAGCGCCGCCGGCCGGGGCACCAGCACCCGGTGCAGCGGGTGCTGGTGCTGGGCGGTCCAGTCCCGCGCGGCCAGCTCGAAGCCCGGGTCGACGCCGTGCTCGGCGTCCGCCGACGGTACGGACACCTCCGGTGGCTCCCACCGGGTCGCGTCGCCGCCGACGGAGCGCAGCACCTGCCGCAGGGCGTGGCTGTCCGGGTGGAAGTCCACCGGGTCCAGCCC
>NZ_JAGPXZ010001367.1:0-710 GCF_018070305.1 Micromonospora sp. M51
GCCGCCGCCTTCGCCCACAAGGCGGGGCTGCACGCGAGCGCGATCAAGGTCGACCCGTTGCTCTACAACCACGTGGACCCGTCGGTGGTGGGCAACGACATGCGGATCCTGGTCACCGAGATGGCCGGTCGGGCCAGCGTCGAGCTGAAGAGCCGCGAGCTGGGCCTGGACCTGGGCAGCAGCCCGGACGCCCTGACCCGGGTCACCAAGCGGGTCAAGGAGTTGGAAGCGGGTGGTTGGTCCTTCGAGGCGGCCGACGCGTCCTTCGAGTTGCTGGTCCGCTCCGAGCTGCCCGAGGGAAGCCCGGCCCGACCGTTCACCCTGGAGTCGTACCGGGTGTTGGTCGAGCACCGCGAGGATGGCGGGGTGGTCTCCGAGGCCACCGTCAAGATCCGGGTTCGCGGTGAGCGGGTGATCGCCACCGCCGAGGGCAACGGCCCGGTCAACGCCCTCGACGAGGCGCTGCGGGTGGGGCTGACCCGGCACTACCCGCAGCTGCGCGACTTCGAGTTGGCCGACTACAAGGTGCGCATCCTGGAGGGCAGCCACGGCACGGGCGCGGTGACCCGGGTGCTGCTGGAGACCTCCGACAGCAGCGGCCGGGACTGGACCACGGTAGGCGTCCACCCGAACGTCGTCGAGGCCAGCTGGCACGCCCTGGTCGACGCCCTGACCTACGGCCTCGCCCCCACCCCCGTCTAACCCCACCC
>NZ_JAGPXZ010001368.1:0-707 GCF_018070305.1 Micromonospora sp. M51
CGGTCAGTCCGGCGTCGACTGGATGTCGAGGGTGAGCGCGGAGATCAGCATGTGGATGCCGGTCAGCAGCGGCCCGACGCAGAGCAGGACGCTGCCGGTGGTGGCGACGGGTGGGCCGAGCGTCTCGGCCAGCACCCAGATCCCCCAGCCGGAGCCGAACAGGATGAGGAACAGGCCGGTGAAGAAGAGCAGCGCGACGGCGGAGAACGAGGCGAGGACGTGCTTGAGCAGCATCCGCCGCCAGAAGCCGCGGAACAGGAGGCTGGCGATGCGGGGGGCGACCTTGTGGATGCGCATCGTCGACACCTCCTCGCCGTAGCTGGCGGGGACCGGTACGTCCTTGGCTCGGGCGTTGGCGATGTTGAGCCAGATGAGGAGGTCGTTCTCGAATTCGTAGCCGCGGGCCACGGCGGCGACGTTGAGCCGCAGCAGGGCCGACCGGGAGACCGCGGTGTAGCCGTTCTGCGGGTCGAAGAGGTTCCAGTAGCCGCTGGCGACCTTGGTCGCGAACGACAGGGCGACGCTGCCCAGCATCCGTACGGCCGGCATGTCGGCGAACGACGTGCGGGAGAAGAAGCGGTTGGCCTTGGTGAACTCGTAGCCGTCGTCGCAGATCGGGTCGAGCAGCGCGGGCAGGTAGGCCGGGTCCATCTGGGCGTCACCGGCCATCACGACGTTGATGTCGGCGCCCAGGAGGAGGGCCCGCT
>NZ_JAGPXZ010001369.1:0-707 GCF_018070305.1 Micromonospora sp. M51
ACCCGAGACCACGGTCACGACCAGGTCCTCCGGACGGTACGTGGCGATCGCGGTCGCCGACTGGCAGCCCGGTGACGCCCGGCTGACCCACGCGGAGGTGTTCGGTGCCTGAACCGGCGGGATCGACCACGGTCTGACACCCGTGGCCCGAAACGACGACGGCGGGGCTGGTGCGGATAGCACCAGCCCCGCCGCCGACAGATTCAGCGCAGGGGGGTCAGCCGGTCGGTGCCCAGGCGCTCCTGGAGGACCTTCGGGACCAGGACGCTGCCGTCGGCCTGCTGGTACTGCTCCAGGATGGCCGGGAAGAGCCGGCTCGTCGCCAGCGCCGAGCCGTTGAGCGTGTGCACGAAACGGGTCTGCTTGCCGCCCGGCTCGCGGTAGCGGATGGCCGCCCGACGAGCCTGGTAGTCGCCGGCCCAGGACACCGACGACACCTCCTTGTACTTGCCGGTGCTCGGCATCCACACCTCGATGTCGAGCGTCTTCTTCATCGAGGCACTGGCGTCACCGGCCGAGAGCAGCGTGCGCTGGTAGTGCAGGCCGAGCCCCTCGACCAGGCTCTCGGCGTGGGCGAGCATCTCCTCCAACGCCGCGTCGGCCTGCTCCGGCAGGGTGAACTGGAAGATCTCCACCTTGTTGAACTGGTGCCCCCGCACCGTGCCGCGCTCGTCCGAGTGCGAACCGGCCGACTCCCGCCGGTAACA
>NZ_JAGPXZ010001370.1:0-706 GCF_018070305.1 Micromonospora sp. M51
GAACACCGCCGAGGCGGGGACGGTCACCGCGTCGACAGCCTCGCGTACCCGCAGGCGAACGATCGCGTTCATGCCGGGGCGGGGCGTCGGGGCCGGCTCGTCCTCGGCCAGCTTTCCGGCACCCAACGCCAGGCGTACCCGATAGGTGACCCCGCCCTGCGCGGAGTTGGTGGGCAGCACATCGACCGACCGGACGGTGGCGTCGTAGCTGGCGCCGGTGACGGCGTCCAACTCGACGGTTGCCGGCACGCCGGCCTTGACCAGCAGCACGTCGGTCTCGTCCACCTCGGCGAGCAGACCCAACTGCCCGGTGTCCACCACTGTCAGCACCGGCGCTCCGGCGGTGACCAGCCCGCCAACCGCGACCGCGTCGTCCACCCCGGCCGGCGGCCCACTCTGGTTGGGAGTCAGCACGGACGGGTCGAGGCCAGCGCCCCCGGCCTGCTCCAACAGCCCGGCCAGACCGGCGTTCGCACCACCGCCGGCCCGGGTGCCGCCCGGCTGCACCACACCCGCGATCGGGGCGCGCAGCGTCAGCGCGTCGACAGTCGCCTTCGCCAGGTCGTACGCCTGCTGGGCCTGGAGCCGTTGCGCCGCGGAGAGCGCGCCGACGGCGGAGCTCAACCCGTTGATCCCCCGCTGCACCGCGCGGACCGCCTGGTGGGCGCGGTGCAGCGGGGGATCAACGGGTTGAGCTCCGCCGTCG
>NZ_JAGPXZ010001371.1:0-705 GCF_018070305.1 Micromonospora sp. M51
GTTGTCCGGTCAGCTG
Organism: Micromonospora sp. M51; assembly: GCF_018070305.1. Classification (NCBI taxonomy): domain Bacteria; kingdom Bacillati; phylum Actinomycetota; class Actinomycetes; order Micromonosporales; family Micromonosporaceae; genus Micromonospora; species Micromonospora sp. M51. Next base: position 17 of record NZ_JAGPXZ010001371.1, read on the forward strand.
CCGGCCATCCCGGCTCCCACCTCGTCGATCGCGTCGTCGATCTGGCGGGCGAGGTCCACGTCGAGCGCGGTCACCCCGTTGGCCTGGTTGGTCCGCACCGTCAACACGGCGGCGGTGTCGCCCGGACGCCCGATGCTCGGGCCGCGGCCGTTGTCCTGGCGCAGCCGATCCAGCCGGGCGAGCACCCGGTCCAGGTTGTCCGGCGGCAGCGCGACCACCCGGTAGAGGCCCTGGCTGTCGCCGGACCAGTAGGGCAGGTCGTCCAGCGCCGCGCTGATCTCGTCGTCGTCCAGGGTGGGTGTGGTGGTGGAGGCGCCCACCAGACCGCCGCCGGCCTCCGGCGGGTTCAGCAGGTCGCGCAACCCGTCGGGTACGTGCAACGACTCGACCAGGTCGCTGTCCTGCTCGGCGAGCGCGGCGATCGTCGCCTCCGCCTGGTACCGGGCCTGTTCCGGGGTGTTGCCGCTGATCCGGCCCACCTCGGCCAGGAAGCCGGGCAGGTCCCGGTGCCGCTCGATGCCGTCGACCGGCAGCACGTCGTGCAGCGACGACGGCACGGCGGCGAGCAGCCGCTGCCGCTCGGCGGCCTCCAGGGCGAACGCGAGCACCAGCACTGTCGCCTCGGTGCCCACCTTCGCCGTCTTGAAGTCGACCCCGGCGCGACGCCGGACCTCGTCGACCAGGTCGTG
>NZ_JAGPXZ010000014.1:0-23729 GCF_018070305.1 Micromonospora sp. M51
ATACCGCGCCGCGCCCCGGTCACCACGGCGGTCCGTCCGGACAGGTCGAACAGGGCCGTCACTGGTTACCCTCCCGCACGTCGAGCAGCACCTTCATCACGCCGCCACCCTCCAGCGCCGCGAAGGCTGCGCTGGCCGACTCGACCGGCTCGATCCGGGAGATGAGCCGCTGGGCCGGGATCGCACCCGAGGCGACCAGCCGGATCGCCTCCACCATGTCGTCGCGCTGATACAGCCGGGCGCCGAGGAGCTCCAGCTCACGCCAGAAGAACCGGTGCAGGTTGACCTCCCGGGGCTGGGGGTGGATCGCCACCATCACCAGCCGCCCACGGGTGGTGAGGACGTCGACCGCCGTGGTGACACCGGCGGCGGAGCCGGACACCTCGAAGGCGATGTCGGCGCCCGCGCCGTCGGTACGGTCGTTGACCAGCGCCACGACATCGGTCGACAGCGGGTCGACGGCCTCGACCCCGATCCCTTCGGCCACCTCGCGGCGGAACGGGTCCGGCTCGACGAGGAGGACCCGCGCGCCACGGCTGCGCGCGACGGTGGCGATGAGGACGCCGACCGGTCCGCCACCGACGACGACCACCTGGTCGTCGGCGGTCACGTTCCCCCGGCGTACGTCGTGCACGGCGACCGCCACCGGCTCGACGAGCGCCGCGTGGTCGAGGGGCAACTCCTGCGGAAGTGGCAGGACCAGCTCCACCGGCACGGTCCACGACGACTGCATGGCACCCGGTGAGTCGATGCCGAGGAAGTTCATGGCGTGGCAGACGTGGGAGTTGCCCCGCTGGCAGGCGGCGCAGCGTCCACACGGCCGGGTCGGCATCACGGTGACCGGCTGACCGACCTCCCAGCCGGTCACGCCCTCACCGAGGGCCGCGATGCGGCCGGACATCTCGTGCCCGATGACGGCGGAGTCACCAACCCGGGCGTCCATGTCGCCGTGGTAGATGTGCAGATCCGTACCGCAGATCCCGGTGTACGCCACCTCGATGCGTACCTGACCCCGGCCCGGTGGCTCCGGGTCGCGGTGCTCGATTCCGAGGTTTCGCGCCCCCCGGTAGACGACTGCCTTCATCGTTCCTCCGTCTCGACGGTCGGTACGTCGGTCGTGCCGACCGGGCATGGTCGTGGGTGCACCGCCGTCGCGATGCACCCACGTCTCCCTGTTCTGTCGGTCAGCTCAGTGCCGTGCGGTCGGTGACACGTCATTGTGGGGGTGCAGCGACGTGACCGGCACCTGACGTGTGGGGATCACCCCGTCGACACCGGCCAGCAGCCGCCGACCGGCCCGCTCCGGCCGGACGTTGGGGCTGTCGGCCGTCTGCGCCTGCGGGCGGCGGTTGGCCGCCCGGATCCGGTCCTCGTCCACTCGGACCCCCAGCCCCGATGTGTCACCGAGGATGAAGGCGCCATCCTCGTCGTGCAGGTCGATGGAGACGCCGACCGGCGGGTGCAGGTCCTGCAGCTCGCTCGTCAGGTGGTTCGGCACCGAGGTCGCGGCGTGCAGCAGCCCGATCGGGCTGTTGCCGATCGGGCTGACCGGCAGGTCGTGGGCGTGGGCCAGGGCGGACGCCCGCAGGAAGTGGGTGACCCCCCAGACGGCCGCCATCTGGACGATGTCGACAGCGCCGGCGGCGATCAGCGGACGGTACTGTTCGAGCCCGGTGAGGTTCTCGCCGGTGGCTACCGACGCGGACACGCCCCGGCTCACCGCGGCGAGACCCTCGGCGTCCCAGCGCCGGACCGGCTCCTCGATCCAGATGAGATCCAGCGTACGTTCCAGTTCGCAGACGTGCCGGACAGCCTGCTTGCGCGTCCACGCCTCGTTGACGTCGAGCATGAGGCCCGGCCGCTGCCCCTTCCCGGCCTCGGTCAGGACCTCCTTGACCAGCCCGAGGCGGCGCCTGTCGTGCTCGATGTCGAGCCCGCCCTTGAGCTTGGCCGCCCGGAGGCCGTGGCTCGCGTAGACCTCGTACTCCGCGACGAGTTCGTCGTCGGTGAGCCCGATGTCCAGACCGGACGCGTAGGCGGTGACCCGCCGGTCGCTTCCGCCCAGCAGCCGCCACAGCGGTTCGCCGGCGGCCTGCGCCTTGATGTCCCAGAGCGCGGTGTCCAGCGCGCCGATGGTGCCGAACACCGGCCCCGCGTGGCCCGCCTTGAAGGTGTGCCGCAACATGCGGTCGTACAGGGACGTCACGGCACGGGGGTCTTCGCCCTCGACGGCTGCGAAGATCCGCTCTATCTCGACGTGCGGCCCGAGGCCGATTCCCGAGATTCCTTCGTCGGTGTCGACGATGACGATCGAGACGGGGACCACCCCGTCGGCGAACACCCCGTTGGCGTCGCCGACGGGTCGCCCCCACTCCTGGACCGTCGTGAGCGTCCGATATCCCGTGATCCGCATGTCAACCCTTCGTGGAACCGGCGGCGACGCCGTCGGCAATTTGGCGCTGGAGGAACAGGTAGACCAACAGGACGGGTATCGCGGCGATCAGCACACCCGAGGCGAAGGTGGGAATGTTGTCGGAGTACTGCCCGCGCAACGAGGTCACCCCGATCATGAGCGTCCGGTGGTCGGCCGAGGGCATCATCACCAGCGCCATGAGGACGTCGTTCCAGCAGAACAGGGCGTTGAGGATGCCGACCGACAACAGCGCCGGGGTGCCCAGGGGCAGCATGATCCGGCGGTACACCCCGTACACGGTGCTGCCGTCGATCCGCGCGGCGTCCACGATCTCCGGCGGGATGCCCTTGTAGTAGCTCGTCATGAGGAAGACCGTGAAGGGCAGAAACTGGGCCACGTAGACCAGGATCAGGCCCGGGTAGGTGTCGATGAGCGCGGTGTCGGCCATGATCCGGGCGAGCGGCACCATGATCACCTGGAACGGGATGAAGAGCCCCGCGAGGCAACCCAGGAACAACGCCGATGAGCCACGGAACCGCAGCTGGCTCAGGGCGAAGCCGGCCATCGACCCGAACAGCAGCAGCAGGAGCACCGACGCCGTCACCACGAACAGCGAGTTGACGAAGTAGCGGCCCATGCCGACGCTGCTCCACGCCGTGCTGATGTTCTCCCAGCGCAGCGCGTCGGTCAGCGAGAACCGGTCGAGGATGTAGTCGCGCCGCGTCTTCATCGCGACGTTGGCGGTGAAGAGCAGGGGGTAGATCGTCGCCAGCGCGAGCAGTGCCATCGGGACGGCGATCAGCCACCGTCCCAGTCGGATGCGAGACATCAGTCCTCCTTCCCCGCTCGTTCCAGCAGTTTGATCTGCATGAGCCCCACCACCAGCATGATCACGAAGAGGATCGTCGACGCTGCCGAGGCGAGGGCCGGGCGGTTCATCTGGCCCTGCTGGATCCAGATGTAGTACTCCGGCAGGTACGTCGAGCCCTCCGGGCCGCCGCTGGTCATCACGAAGAGCAACCCGAACATCGAGGTCAGCATCCCGATCATCGTGGTCACGAAGACGAACTGGATGGTCCGGGCGAGGCTCGGAACGACCACGTGCCAGACGACCTGACGCAGCGACGCCCCGTCCACCCGGGCGGCGTCCAGGAGCGCGGCGTCCAGCGTGGCGAAGCCGGCGAGGAACACCACCAGCGCCATCCCGAAGGTGGCCCAGATGTGCACGCCCACCACCATGAACATCGCGATGTCCGGGTCTCCGAGCCAGTCCACCGGACCGACACCGACCGACCCGAGCACGGCGTTGAGCGGGCCGTCGAAGGCGAGCAGCAGGTTGAAGATCGCACCGACGATGACCGGTGAGAGCACCGCCGGGAAGAAGTAGACGCTGCGGTAGAAGCGGTGACCCGGCACCCGCAGGTAGATGAACGTCGCGAGGAGACCGGGGATCGCCACCGCCACCGGCAGCAGCAGCACCAGAAGCCCGACGTTGCTCAGCGCGGTCCGGAACAGCGGGTCCGCGAACAGCTCGCGGTAGTTGCCGAATCCGACCGCTGTGCCGTTCTGCGCGCCGTCGCCGGTGAAGGAGAAGTTGACGCCGAGGATCAGCGGGTAGAGCCGCAGCAGCACGATGATCAGGACGGCCGGGGCGACCAGGATGTAGGGGGCGTAACGCTCGGCCCCCGGGCCGCCACGGGCGCGACGCGGTCGTGCGCCGCTGCGATGGGCGGCGGCGGGGGTGACTGCCGCCCCGCCGGCCCGTCCGGCCGAAGCCGGACGGACCGATGGTTGCGTGTTTCCCATTGGCACGAGGTCAGCCCGCCTGGTCAGAAGCGGCCAACTGCTTCACCACCTCGTCGACGGTGATCGAACCGCTGAGGAGCTGCTGGGAGAGGCGCCCCATCAGGTCGATCGTCTTCGAGGAGAGCGCCACGTGCAGAGCGGGCTTGCCGCTCTTGAGCTCACCGACGATCGTGGAGACCGCCGGGCCGCCCGCCGACACGTCGATGGTGGTGTCGGCGGCGATCGCGCCGGCGTCAGCGTAGAAGGCCTTCAACGCCTCGGCCGAGCTCAGCGAGCGCGCCAGGTCGGCGGCCATCTTCGGGTCCTTCGTCCACTTGGCGACCGCGTAGCCGATGCCGCCGTCGTAGGGAAGGCTCGGGGTGGTGCCGGCGGTGACGACCGGGGCCTTCATGACGCCGAGCTTCTCCGGGGTGAGGAACTCGTTGAAGTCCTGCCAGTGACCCACGTCCGACATCAGGCCCATGACGTGGGCGGCCTTACCGGACTGGAAGAGCGCGAAGGAGTCGTTGAACATGGCGGTCGAGTTGGCCCCGTCGCTGTTCATCTTCTTGTCGCCGGTCTCCTTCCAGAGCTGGAAGAGCCGCTTGACGTTGGCCGAGTTCCAGTCGCGCTTGCCGGCGATCCAGGCGTCGTACTCGGCGGCGGTGAGGGTCGTCGAGCCCATGCTGGAGATCCAGAACTGGATGCCGACGCCCTCCTTGTTGCCGAGGGCGAAGCACTTGGAACCGGCCTTGGCGATGGCGGCGCAGTCGGCGACGAACTTGTCCCAGGTGGTGGCAGGGCTCGCCGGGTCGAGGTTGGCCTTCTGGTAGATCGCCTTGTTGTAGTAGATCGGGTAACCCTGCAGCGTCACCGGGGCGGCGTAGATCTTGCCGTCCTTGGTGAACGCCTCCCAGCCGGCCAGCCGCTGCTTGTCCTCGGCCACGTACTCGTCGAGGGGCACCAGCGCGTCCACCCGGTCGCGGATCTGGCCGCCACCGTTGAACAGCATGACGTCCGGGCCCTTGCCGGACTGAATCGCCGCACCGAGCAGGGTGTAGTACTGATCGAAGGGCTGTGCGACGAACTCGACCTCGACGTCGGCGTGCTTCTTCTTGAAGTCGGCCTTGGCCTTGTCCAGATAGGATTTGGCGAACGGCTCGCCGGACTTCCAGTCCCACACCACCAACTTGCCGTCCGAGCTGGTTGACTTGCCCGAATCGCTAGCACTTCCACAACCGGCCAGGGCCAGGCCCACAACGAGGACGGCCGACCACATTGCGCGCTGTCTCATGTTGTCACCTCTATATGGGGGGTGGCCGGCGGGTGCCCCGCGAGCCAATGTTGACGGGAACGTAACTCGTATGACGTGTGACGTCAACACCCGGCCGTACACTGATCCGGACGTCGTGCCACGGCGAGCCATTCGGAGGGGGACATGACGCCACCACGGGAGACAGCCCTGAACAGCCCGGCGACCCCGGCGTGGGTGCGTCGGCCGACCAACCTCGCCAGGGCGGTCACCGCCGAACTGGTGGAGCGCATCGTCCGCGGCGTACACCCGTCCGGGACGTCCCTACCTCCCGAGCCGATCCTCTGCGAGACCTTCGGGGTGAGCCGGACCGTCGTCCGGGAAGCAGTGAAGATCCTCCAGGAGAAGGGGCTGGTGCAGGTCCGCCAGGGCGCCGGCACCATGGTCACCCCACCGGCACACTGGGACATGCTCGACGAGCTCGTCCTCGCCGCGACCATCGCCGTGGACGACAGCTTCGCCATCCTCGACGACCTGGTCGTCACCCGGCGGGTGCTGGAGTCCGACATGGCGAACGTCGCCGCCCGCCTCGCCGACACCGAGACCATCGAGCGCCTGCGGGCCATGGTCGACCGGATGGACGAGCTCGTCGACGACCACGTCACCTATCACGACCACGACCGGGCCTTCCACGACACGATCATGCAGGCGTCGGGGAACCGCATCGCTCGTGGCGTCGTCCGTGCGCTGGAGAGCCAGGTGATCAACACCGCCCGGTACATGGGCCGGACGGAACGCGCCCTGTGCGTGGCGTCCAACCAGGGCCACCGACGCATCTACGAACGCATCGCCGCCCACGACGCCAACGGCGCCGCCGAGGCGATGTTCACCCACATCACCGAGGCCTGGCTGGTCCGCCGCAACGGCTCGGGGAGCCCCGCCCGCCTCGAACGCTGACCGCCACCCCAGCCGGGACGGCGCCCACCCCCGGGGTACGGGAGCGGACGCCGCCGGCTGCGCCGATCAGTGTCACGAGAACTGGGCGAAGAACCTCCAGATCTCACCCTTGGTCCAGGTCGTGATGCCGCTCTCGGCGTAGGTGCCGTCCACCGGGCCGGGCATGTGACCGTTGTCGTACGCCGCCCACTGCACCGGGTAGCCGGCCCGGCAACCGGAGTAGGCGGTCGTGATGTGCGTACGACTGCCGCCGGCCGGCTCGGGCGGGTTCTGGGCGGTGCAACCGTTGTTGCGGACGAAGGTGTCGCGCAACGCCCTGCCCTGGGAGATGTTCAGGACGCTGTCCGAGATGCCGTGCAGCCCGAAGTACGCGATCGGCTGGGTGCCGCCGCTGCACCCGCTGATCTGCGCGCCGGAGATGACAGCGACCGCCCGGAAGACGGTGGCCCGTGCGCAGGCGACGGCGTAGCTCATGCCGCCACCCCAGCTGAAGCCGAGCGCGAACCGCTGCCTCGGGTTGACGCAGAGGCTGCTCTCGATCCGGCTGATCATGTCGTCGACGAAGGTGATGTCCTCACCGCCGGAGTTGCCCCAGCCGTTGCCGAATCCCTGCGGCGCCACCAGGATCGCGCTGTTGTTCGACTGCTCCTGCTGCCCGTAGTAGGACCAGGCGGCCCCGCTGGTGCCGCCGGAGGAGATCTCCTGCATGGTGCCGCCCCGCCAGTGGAAGGCGAAGATCAGCCGGTACGGGTTGCTGTTGTTGTAGTTGGCGGGCACCCGCAGGATGAAGGTTCGGCTCTTGCCGTTGCTCTGCATCGTGTGCGTGCCGCTGGCCAGCGTCGGCGCCTTGCCGCACCCGCTGCCGCCGGTCGGCGGTGGGTTGCTGCCGCCGACGGGAACGAGTTGCCACTGCTGGTTGGTGCCGCCCCAGTCGGCGTACTGCACGATGTTGCCACCGTCGGCGGTGGACGCGCCCTGCACCTCGACGACCTTGTTGCTGTTGCGGTTGATCAGCCGGACGTAGCCACCGTCCGAGTCGGCCAGCCGGAACTGCTGGTTCGTCCCGTTGAGGTCGGACCACTGCACGATCGCCCCGCCGTCGGCGGTGGAGAAGTTGCTGACGTCGAGCACCTTGCCCGAGTGCCGGGACTTGACCCGGTAGTAGCCGCCCCCGGAGTCCACGAACTGCCACTGCTGGTTGGTGCCGTTGTTGCGCGTCCACTGGCTGATCCGCGCACCGTCGTTGGTGGCCGAGGCGTACAGGTCCAACGCCTTGCCGCTGTTCCGGTTCACCAGGGTGTACCAGGCGTTGGTGTCCACTGTCGCTGCCGCCGCGGGCGCCGCGTAGACGGCGACGAGGGTGCTGGCTGCCATGACCGTGGCCGCCGCCGCGGCCAACCCTGACCGCCAGCGACGTCTCTGTCGAGAGGCGGGACGAGCCTCACCGAGGGCTTTCATGTCCACTCCTTCGATCGGGGTCACCCACGAGCGGAGAGCCGCGGGTGCCCTGGCGTGCGTGCCGGCGTCGTGGTGGTGGCGTCAGCACGTCTGGGGCTGTTGTGCGGGCATCCTGCGGCCTTCGGCGCACGTCGATGGCGATGCCGCGATCCGGGCTTCGGAGCAGGCCGCGTTGAGCCGCGCGGCGCGACGCCCTGGCTCCCGGCTGCCGCGTCGCCCGCTGGTGAAAATTAGCGGCAAAGACGTCATACGTCAAATGACTGTCATCGATTCGAATCGTGGCCCGAAACGACTACCTGATGGTCGCGGTGGCCCGCCCCCACCCGGGGACGGGCCACCGGTCGTCACACCTCGCCGGGGCGGGCGCCGGCCGGATCCCGGTCGGCCGGCAGCCCTTCTCCCCCAGCTCAGGCAATGGCAGCGACTAGCCGATCCGGACCAGCTGCCACTGCTGGTTCGTGCCGCCCCAGTCGGCGTACTGCACGATGTTGCCACCGTCGGCGGTGGACGCGCCCTGCACCTCGACCGCCTTGTTGCTGTTGCGGTTGATCAGGCGCACATAGCCATCAGACGAATTGGCGAGTCGGAACTGCTGGTTCGTGCCGTTGAGGTCGGACCACTGCACGATCGCGCCGCCGTCGGCGGTGGAGAAGTTGCTGACGTCGAGCACCTTGCTGGAGTTGCGCGACTTCACCCGGTAGTAGCCGCCGCCCGAGTCCACGAACTGCCACTGCTGGTTGTTGCCGTTGTTGCGCGTCCACTGGCTGATCCGCGCGCCGTCGCTGGTGGCCGAGGCGTACACGTCCAGTGCCTTGCCGCTGTTCCGGTTCAGCAGCACGTACCAGGCGCTGGTGTCCACCCCGGTGCCCGGCGGGGGCGTGGTGGGCGGGGTGGAGCCGCCGTTGAGGGCGTCCAGGACGGCGTTGTACGCGGCCTTCTTGTTGCCGTTGCAGTCGAACAGCAGCGCGTTGTCCGAGCCACGCCACGAGTCGCAGTCGCGTACCCCCCAGGTGGTGATGCCGGTGCAGCGCGAGACCGCCAGGCAGGCGCGGGTGACGGCGCCGTAGATGTTGGCCTGGTTGCCACCGGTCATCACGTCCAGCTCGGTGATCTGCACGTCCACGCCGAGATCGGCGAAACGCTGCAGGTTGGCCTGGTAGTCACCGGCCAGCGAGGTACCCAGGTGCGACTGGAACCCCACACAGTCGATCGGCACACCACGGGACTTGAAGTCCCGCACCATGTTGTAGATCCCCGTCGACTTCGCGTTGATCCCGTCGGTGTTGTAGTCGTTGTAACACAACTTCGCACCCGGATCCGCCGCCCGCGCCGCCCGGAACGCCGCCTCGATCCAGTCATTACCGGTGCGCTGCAGGTTCGAGTCACGCCGCCCACCCGAACCACCGTCAGCGAACGCCTCGTTCACCACGTCCCACGAATGAATCTTGCCCCGGAAGTGGGTGGCGACCTGGGTGACGTGGTTGATCATCGCGTTGCGCAACGCGCTGCCCGACATGCCCTGCGCCCAGCCCGGCTGCTGCTGGTGCCACAGCAGCGTGTGACCCCGCACGCTCATGCCGTTGGCCTGCGCGTGGCTGACCAGGCGGTCACCACTGGAGTAGGTGAACACACCCTGCTGCGGCTCGGTCGAGCTCCACTTCATCTCGTTCTCGGCCACGACACTGTTGAACTCACGGTTCAGGATCGTCGTGTAGGCGCTGGTCGACAGCTTGCCGACGGCGACAGCCGCGCCGAAGTAGCGGCCCTTCTCGGCGGCGGCCGCCTTCAGGGTCGTGCCGGCGCCGGCTGCGGGAGTCAGCGCCACGGTCATACCGGTGGTGAGGGCGACGGCGAGGGCCGCCGCCGCCAGCAACGTTCTCGGTGATTTCATGTCGTTCCTTCTCAGTGGGTGCATCGGTGGTGGTGATGTGCCACTTCAGTCAGGACGGCCCCTGGTGCCGGCGCACATGGTTGGGGAAGGCGTTCGCCGGCACCGCCGGGAGCCCTGAGGTGACGTCCGCCTGCCCGGATGGACGCCGAGAACCGAGAAACGACGCGTAGGGCTCGCCCGGTGAACCCAACGAAACGATCGTCCTCTATATCGAGAGTGAGCGATAACATGTCGTTCGTCAAGACGAAATGAGCCGTTCACGCCGACGCGCCGGAACACCTCGCCCCGATCACCACCCGCCGCCTGCGAGGATCCGCGTCATTCGCCGCGCGACCTGCCGGAACGGCCGCGCCACGGCGCTACCGAAAGACGCCTGAGGGTGGCTCTGTTATCGCTCACAGCTAGCAAGCGAGACCGGGCGCGGGCGGCGGCGGGGCAGGCGATCCGGCGACCAGAGGTCGTCCTTATCGGCAGCGCGCGCCTACGTGGAGGTCAGCTCCTGCGCCAGCCGATCCAGACCGCCCTTGATCAGCTGCCCGTAGGCGTCATCGCCAAGCGCGCCGACCCCAGACCCCGAGTGCGCCATCGGCACGATCCACGTAATTCTCGTCAGCCGGCAGAACCGCCGTGCCCATGCTCGGCCAGGCTCGCCTCGACGCGTACACCGGCGAGCATGTCGGCGGTGGTGTGCGCCCGGATGTCGGGCTGTGTGCCGTCGGCAAACCGGGCGACGACCGCCCGAACGTGCCGCTCGGCGGGCGCGGCGAGGCCGTCGTAGACGGCCGCGAACAACTCCTGCGCCGGCCGCCGGAGCCACCCCTGCGGAAGAAGCTCCAGGGGCAACTGCGGATCGAGTACGGGAAACCGCCGGAAGGTGTCCATCACCTCGGTACGCGCCCGCACCGCGGCAACCCCGTCGACCTCCCCGGACACCACAGCGGGCAGCAGCGGCGTCCAGCGCCGCAGGAACGCGTCGTAGCTCCGACTGATCGCCTGGATGTCCCAGGCCTCGATCGGGGCACGATGAGCCGCCGAGCCGAGCGGGGTCTGTCGGCCGCGAAACACCGTCACGGCACCGAGGGTGAGCTGGTCGAGCCGAGCCCGAGCCGGAGCGTTCAGTTCGCGCGGCGAGATCCACAGCCCGTCGTACAGCGGCGCGTAGCCGAGCCACCGCAGCTGAGCCCGCAGCGCCCGTCGCTGCGTGCTCAGCTCCTGCGGCAGCGAGAAGGCGACAACCGTCCAGCACCCGTCCCATCGCACCGTCGAGGTGGTGGAGGCGAGGATCCAGTGGGCGCCCGCGGAGAGGCTGGCCGCCGCTGCGCGGCTGAGGCGGTACGAGCTGCGGCGCCCCAGTCGGCTGCCCTCCAGGACCCCGCGGCGGGCCAGCCGGCTGATCGCGGTGCGCGCCCCGGCCGTCGTCACGCCGGTCTCTCCGAGCAGCGCCACGATGGCGGCGGACGGCAGGGGGACACGGGTCCGCAGGGTGTAGTCCGCCAACAGGGTCACGGCGACCCCCTGGGGGGAGTTGCCCACCTGCCGCCTGGGCAGCCGGAGTTCGTGATCTCCGTCGTCCGGATATATCTCGTCGATGTCGAACGGGCTTGCCACAGGCGCTCCGTGCTCTTCAGGGACGGTGTGACGACTGTAGACGGATCGCCGCTCCCCGCCGAGCCCCGGGACCGCTTCGCGATAGAGAAACTTCGATTGACACTTGTCGGTCCGAGGGGAACACTAATTGCCACGCAATGCCGTCCGGAGCCGGGCAGGGCAAGCCACAGGTAGCGGGCAGGCGCGATCACGCGGGAACCGGGCGCACCCGCTGACGGATCGCGCGACCAATCCCAGCCGAACCGGCAATCGAAGGAGTCGTCCGTTGAGAATCAAGAGAAAACTGCTGCTCGCCCTCGCCGTGCCGCTGCTGACAGCCGGCCTGCTGGTCCCCGCGCTCCGACCCGCGTACGCGGCGTCGCTGACCGAGGTGACCAGCTTCGGTGACAACCCGGGTCGGATGCGCATGCACGTCTACGTGCCGGACAACCGCCCGGCCCGCCCGGCGGTCGTGGTGGCCATGCACGGCTGCGGAGGATCCGGCCCCGGCTTCTACTCCGGGAGCGAGTTCGCCAGCCTCGCGGACCGCTACGGATACATCGTCATCTACCCGTCCGCCACCCAGCAGGCCGGGTTCGGCAACTGCTTCGACACCTGGTCGGACGCCGCCAAGCGACGTGGTGGCGGCAGCGACCCGGTGTCGATCATCTCCATGATCCGGTACGTGCAGCAGCAGTACGCGGCCGACGGGGATCGGGTCTACGCCACCGGCAGTTCCTCCGGCGGCATGATGACGAACCACATGCTGGCGCTCTACCCCGACGTGTTCAAGGCCGGCGCCGCGTTCATGGGCGTGCCGTTCAACTGCTTCGCCAACGCGGCGGACTACCCGCCCGGCAGCAGCCAGTGCACCGGCGGAAACATGAACCGGACCCCGCAGCAGTGGGGCGACGCGGTCCGCCAGGCGTACCCGGGTTACTCCGGGCCCCGCCCGCGCGTGCAGCTGTGGCACGGCACCAGCGACACGCTCGTGCCGTACTCGTTGCTGCAGGAGACGATCGAGCAGTGGACCAACGTGTTCGGGCTGAGCCAGACACCCACCTCCACCGACACGCCCCAGGCCAACTGGAACCGACGTCGCTACGCCGACAGCAACGGCACCGTCCAGGTTGAGGCGTACAGCATCCAGGGGGCCGGGCACAGCCTGCCCTCCGGCGGAATGGCTGCCGCAGCCCTGCAGTTCTTCGGCCTGACCAACCCCACGACGCCGCCGCCGACCACCCCGCCGCCGACGACGCCACCCCCGACGACGCCACCCCCGACCACGCCGCCGCCCACCACGCCGCCGCCCGCATCCGGCGCCTGCCGGGTGGCCGTCGACCTGAACGCCTGGAACACCGGCCTGACCGAGAACATCACCATCACGAACACCAGCACCAGCGCCGTCAACGGCTGGTCACTGGTCTTCACCCTGCCGGGCGGGCAGACCATCACCTCGGGCTGGAACGCCACCTACTCGCCCAACTCCGGGCAGGTGACGGCCCGCAACGTCGCCTACAACGGCGGCATCCCCGCCAACGGCTCGGTGACCATCGGCTTCCAGGCCACCCACACCGGCAACAACGCCCGGCCGTCCTCGTTCACCCTCAACGGCGCGTCCTGCGCCATCGCCTGAGACCAGGCTGGCGTCGACGAGACAGTGCGCCGGTCACCACCGCGTGGTGACCGGCGCACTCCCCCGTTCCGGCGTCACCGGGTCAGCGGTAACCGGCGCCCACCACGCTGGCCTGCACCGCGTTCTCGGTCGCGTCGGACGGGTAGCCGGCGACCATGGCCCCCTCGTAGAAGGTGCCGGCGCTGAGGTTCGCGCCGCCGTCGGGCTTGCAGCAGTCACCGCCGCTGCCCAGGATGATCGCGCCCTGCTTCTTCATCGGGCTGTATCCCGGCGGGAGCGAGCCGTCGTACAGCGTGTAGAGGCTGCCGGACTGGGCGTCGCTGCCCTTGATGGCGAAGCGGGTCGTGCCGTTGTTCTTCAACGTCGCGGTCACGAACTTGCTGGTGAAGGCACGCTGGTTCGGGTTCCAGGCCTGGCTGCCACCTGGGAAGAGGCCCCACTCCAGGTCCGCCTGCACCCAGGGCCCGCTGCCGGAGCAGCCGCCGAACCAGCACTGCTTGCTGAAGTTGATGGCGTCCATCGCCCCGGCGGCGTCGGCCTTCCTGGTCGTCTCGCTGTTGCCGTAGTCGAAGCAGCAGCCGCTGTTGACGTGGGTCCCGCTGGTCACCATGTACATGCCCTCGGGAGCCGCGCCGGTCGGCACGCCGGTGAGGTGCCCGTCGCGCCAGTAGCTGTTACCGGGATTGATGTAGAGCGAGTACGCCTTCGCGCCGCCCACGGTCAGCGACTCCGAGGTCGCGATCGCCGGCTTGCTCTGGGGCGAGCCCGGCACCACGCTCGACCCCTGGTACCAGAGGTCGTTGCCACGCCCGGACTGGTCGAAGACCACGGTGATCACGCAGGTCGTGCCGGCGCAGAACGAGTCCTGCGTGGCCGCGTTGGCGGTGCCGCCGGTTGCCGTGAGCCCGATGTTGCGGGTCGTGTTGTCCGACGAGCGTCGGACCTGGTACAGGTTGCCGGCGTACGCCTCGTAGAGCGCTCGCGTGGTGCTGTGCGCGGCGATGCACGGGGTGCCGCCGGAGGCGTAGATGTCGCACGGGCGCGCGCCGGTGGGCGGGTTGGTCGGCGGCGGGGTGGTGGTCGGCGAGGCCCACTGCTGGTTGGTGCCGCCGTTGCAGGCCCAGAGGATGATTTTGGTGCCGTTGGCGGTGGCCGCGCCGTTGGCGTCGAGGCAGAGCCCGGACTGGACGCCGGTGATGGTGCCGTTGGAGTTGAGGTTCCACTGCTGGTTGGTGCCGCCGTGGCAGTCCCAGATGATGGCCTGGGTGCCGTTGGCGGTGCCCTGGCCGAAGGCGTCGAGGCACTTGTTGCCGTACACCTGGAGTTGTTTGCCGGCGGTGTAGGTCCAGCGCTGCGCGGTGCTGTTGCTGATGCAGTCCCAGAGCTGGACCTGGGTGCCGTTGGTGGTGGTGGTGCCGTTCGGTACGTCGACGCAGCGCCCGGACTGGCCGCCCACGACCTGGGCGTTCTGTTGCGGGTTGCCGCCTCCGGCCGGTGCGTAGCCGGCGGCGTTGATGTTGGCCTGGACGGCGTTCTCGGTGGCGGCCGTCGGGTAGCCGGAGGTCAGTACGCCCTCGAAGAACGTGCCCCGGCCGGTGATGCTGTTGTCGCCGCCGATGCCGAGCAGGATGGCCCCTTCCTTCTTCATCGGGTGGTAGCCGTTGGGGCGTGGCCCGTCGAAGTAGGTCGTCAGGCTGCCCGACTGAGCGTTTCCGCCCCGGATCGCCCAGTGGTTCGGCTCGCCCTTGACCATGGCCGTGACGAAGCGGTGGTTGATGGACGCGATGTTGTTGTAGCCCGCGTTCACCCCGGAGAACAGCCCCCACTCCAGGTCGGCCATGATCCAGGGGCCGGCGCCCGCGCCGTAGCCCCACTGCTTGTTGGCGCCGAAGTAGACGGTCTCCATGATGGCGCGTTCGTCGGCCAGGTTGTTGGTCTGGGCGTTGCCGTAGTCGAAGCAGCACCACTGGTTGTAGTGCGTGCCGTCGACGACCGCGTAGATGCCCTCGGGCTGGTCGCCGGTGGCGACACCGTTGGTGTTGTTGTTGCGGTAGCCGGTGCCGGGGGCGATGTAGACGCCGTACGCCTTCTGGCCACCGACGGTGACCGGGGCCGCCTTCGCGTCGGCGAGGTTGTCCCAACCGCCGGGTGCGGGGCCGGCGAAGCCGCCGGGCGGTGCCTGGGTGAGCCGGTTGTTGCGGCCGGACTGGTCATAGATGATCGTGATGACGCAGCTGGTGCTGGCGCAGAACGAGTCCTGGGTGGCGGCGTTGGCGTAGCCCCCCTCGCTGAGTACGCCCACGTCGCGGGTGGTGTTGTCCGACGAGCGTCGGACCTGGTAGAGCGGGCCGTTGTAGGCGCCGTACAGCGCGCGGGTGGTGCTGTGCGCGGCCACGCAGGGTGTGCCGCCGGAGGCGTAGATGTCGCACGGGCCGGTGCCGGCGGCATGGGCGACGCCCGGGGTGTCCGAGACCACGTAGACGCCGGCGCTGACGACCACTGCCAGCAGGGTCCCGGCGGCGGCCATCAGGCGACCCAGTTTTCTCTTCACATTCATCGGATCCTTTCCGGTACGGGACGGGGTGCGGTGCGGAGATTGACGTCACACGTCATACCTGTGACATTAATAGTCGCCCATCTATGAGCGCTAGTTGGCACACGTTGGTTGTCGATCGATGAGCCTGAGGACGGATATGCTGGTCGGCGGTGCAAGGTGCGTCCCCGTGTCGGGGCAAGAATCGATTCGAGGGCGATTGATGAACATCGGGGAGATCGCCCGTCGGGCGGGGGTGTCCCGCAGCACCGTCTCCTACGTGCTCAGCGGGAAACGCAGCGTCTCGGAGGGGACCCGGCAACGCATCCAGTCGGTCATCGACGAGTTGAACTACCGGCCGAACGCCAGCGCCCGCGCGCTGAAGGAGGGGCGCACCCGCACCCTCGGGCTGGTCATCCCGCCGGCCAGCCAGCGATTGACAGACATGCAGCTGGGCTTCGTCGCCAGCGTCGTCGAGGCGGCCGCCCGCCACGACCTCGATGTGCTGCTGTCCCCCTCCGGTGGCGACCATGACCGGTCCTTCGAACGGATCGTGACCGGGCGTCGGGTGGACGGCGTGATCCTGATGGAGATCCGGTTGGCCGACGACCGGGTGACCCGGTTGACCACGGCCGGGCTGCCGTTCGTCACGATCGGCCGGACCGCCGAGCCGCACGGGATGAGCTGGATCGACATCGACTACGCCGGCCTGATCGCCCGGTGCGTGCAACACCTGGCCGATCTGGGGCACCGGCAGGTGGCCCTCGTGAACCGGTCGGCGGAGCTGGTGGCCGCCGGATACGGCCCCAGCCATCGCGCGCTGGCCGGCTTTCGTGCGGCGGCGCTGGAGCGGGGGCTGACCGGCGTGGAGGTCTGCAGCGGCGACGACACGGCCTCCGGCGAGGCGTGCATGGAGCAGCTGCTCGCCACGCACCCGGAGGTCACCGCGGTGGCCACCATCAACGAGGCCGCACTGCCCGGGATGCAGCGCGCGCTGACCGGCGCCGGGTTGTCGGTGCCCCGCGACTTCTCCGTCACCGGCGTCGCCGCGCAGCACTGGGCGGAGGACTTCCGCCCGCCGTTGACCGCCGCCGACGTGCCGATGGTCGAGATGGGCGCCGAGGCGGTGGCGCTCCTGCTGGAGATCATCGCGGCTCCCGGCGCCGTGCCACGACACCGCCTCTACAGCCCGCCCATCTCGTTGCGTTCCAGCACCGGGCCGGTCCGGGCCCGCTGATCCGACCCGGCTACCCGCCCCTGACCCGCCGTTGCTCCGCGGCGGCGGCGAGGATGAGATAGCTGCTCGCGGTCCAGGTGTACGCCCGGTCGCGCAGGCCGGTGCCGGTCTCGGCGTCGAAGTTCTCCGCGAAGCCGGACTTCTCACACAGGGCGAGGAAGCGTCGGCTGATGTCGTCGGCGATCCCGGTCTGCCCGGCCCGGCGCAGGCCGTCCTCGACCAGCACCGTGGACGGTGCCCAGATCGGGCCACGCCAGTAGCCGTCGGCCACGTAGTGGGCCGAATCCGTCGGCTCGGTGGCCAGCCCGTGCGTGGTCAGGTGGGTTTCGACGCCTCGCGCCAGCGCGGCGGCGACCGGGGCCGGCAGGTCGGCCCCCAGCGCGACGGGCATCAGGTCGAGCAGACTGCGGCTGGATCGCCGCTGCCCGGTACGGGGGTCACGCGCGCGGAAACGCTCACCGTCCCACAGGTCGCGCAGCATGGCAGCGTGGATCCGGTCGGCCTCCCGGGACCAGCGGGCGGCGGGCTCACCCAGCTCGGTGGCGAGGTCGGCGAGGCAGCGCAGCTGCGACACCAGGAACGCGGCGAGGTCGGCCGTCTCGAGGACCCGGTTGTCGTCGAAGGTGGTGGCGTTGTCCCAACCGCTGTCGTTGCCGTGGTGGTAGTGCGGCAGGTCGTGGCCGGGGGCCCGCCGCGCGTCGAGCCAGAACCCGGTCCAGCGCGCCAGCCGGTCGTAGGTCTGCGCCAGCGCCGCCCGATCCGGCGGCTCGGGAAGGCGTCGGCGCAGGTGACGCAGGGCCCAGCCGTGGATGGGGGGCTTGACGTAGTTGTGCAGGACCTCGGAGTGGGTGACCGAGTCGGGCAGGGCGCCGGTCTCGTCCTGGTGGTCGAAGGGCAGCTGGAACTGGTGCCAGGCCAGCTCCGGCTCGCCGGCCGCCAGGGCTATCGCGTTGAAGCAGTGGTCCCAGCTCCACACCTTGTCCATCCAGTGCTTGGACATCAGCACGGCCGGTCGGGTGACGAAACCCGCCGGAGCGACGGTGGCCGACCACAGGACGTACGCGGCCAGCTCGGCGGCCGGGGTCTGGGCACCACGCCAGGGCGCGATCGCGTCGACGAACGCGGTGAACTCCGCCATCCGGTCACGGCACAACCGCTCGAAGGCGACGGATCCGGCGTACGGGCGGCGCGCCGTGGCGTACTCCTCGATCGCGATCTCCCAGGGCTGGTCGCCCGGCAGGTCCACGGACCGGCCGGCGGTGCCGAGCGCCTGCGCGCCGTCGGTGCGCGACAGAGCGCCGGAGAGCACTGTGACCCGGTAGCGGCGACCGGTCTCGTACGAGGTGAACACGTGTGACCCGTCGACCGGGTCGGCGTACAGGTAGGTGCCGCTGAACGGGGTGAGGGTGTGCGCGGCGGCGGCCACCCGCAGGCCGAGCCGGTGGCCCCGGATCCGCAGGGTGTCCGGCCCGTCGTAGACGGCCTCGATCCGGCCGGTGCCGTTGTTCCAGGTCAGCACCGTGGGTGTGGCGACGACGGTGGTGCCGGCGACACTGGGGGCGAGCCGCAGGACGGGGTGCAGCCCGGTCTGGTGCGAGACCAGGTGCAGATCGTCGGCGTACGTCTTCTCGGCTACCACCGGGGAGATGTTGAACCAGGATCCTCGGTAGCTGAACGGGATGTCCTGGATTCCGAACTCCGGACCGGACGGGGCGACGGTCATGGGTGGCGGGTGCCTCTCTGTGGTGCGGGTGGTCGGTCCTCGACCGCCGCGGATGGTCAGTCCTTGACGGCGCCGGCGGTCACGCCCATCGAGACGTAGCGCTGGGCCAGGATCAGCAGTACGGCGGCGGGGATCGAGGCGACGACGGCGGTGGCCATGATGGCGTTCCACTGCTGGTTGTTGTTGCCGATGTAGTGGTAGATGCCGAGGGTGATCGGCTGGTGGTCGCCGCCTCCGGCCAGGGTCGAGGCGAAGATGAAGTCCGACCAGGACCACAGGAACGCGAAGAGCGACACCGTGACGATCGAGTTGCGGCTGACCGGCAGCACCACCGACCAGAAGGTCCGCAGTCGACCGGCGCCGTCGACCACTGCGGCCTGGAGCAGCTCGTCGGGGATGCCGGACATGAAGGCCGTGAAGATCAGGACGCCGAACGGCACCGCGAGCGTGGTGTCGGCCAGGATCAGGCCGGGCAGCGTGTTCAGGACGCCGAGGGTGAGGAAGATGGCGTAGAAGCCCATCGCCATGATGATTCCCGGGATCATCTGCGCGATCAGCAGCACGAAGCTCAGCGCCGGCCCGCCGGGTGGCCGCAGCTTCGCCAGGGCGTAGCCGGCGGGGGCGGCCAGTGCGACTGTCAGTGCCACGGTGCCGAGGCCGACCAGGAAGCTGGTGCCGAGGTACGGCAGTTGCTGGTCGAGCACCGCCCGGTAGCCGTCCAGGGTGCCGTTCGTGGGGAACAGGTGCGGGGGACTGGCCCGCATGTCCTGGTCCCGGGTGAAGGACACATTGATCATCCAGTAGACGGGGAAGAGCATCAGCCCGGTCAGCACCAGGCCGACGCCGGTCTTCCACCAGGCCCGAGGCGTCGAGGTGGTCATCGCAGCTGCTGCCTCCGCTCGATCCGGATGTAGACGAGGCCGGCGATCAGGGCCAGCACGATGAGCAGGTTCCCGATGGCCGCGCCCGGGCCGAACTCGGGCAGCAGGTTGCCGAAGCCGAGCCGGTACGACCAGGTGGCGAGCGTGGCGGAGGAGCCGGTCGGGCCACCCCTGGTCATGATCCAGATGATGTCGAAGACCTTCAGCGTGTAGATCAACCCCAGCAGGAGCGTGATCGCGGAGACGGGACGCAGCAGCGGGAAGGTGATCCCCCAGAACCGTTGCCACCCGGTCGCGCCGTCGAGCGCGGACGCCTCGTACATCTCCGCCGGGATCGCCTGGAGGCCGCTGTACAGCACCACCAGGTTGAACGGGATGCCGATCCAGACGTTCGCGATGACCACCGAGGTGAGCGACCAGCCCGGTGAGGTGAGCCAGTTGACCGGGTCGATCCCGACGACGCCGAGCGCCGCGTTGACCAGCCCCGAGTCGCTGTTGAGCAGCCACGACCAGGTCGACGCCGAGACGATCAGCGGCAACAGCCACGGTACGAGGATCAGCGCCCGCAGCGTGCGCGACAGCGGGAAGTGCTGGTGGAAGAAGAGGGCCAGGGCCATCCCGATGGTGAACTGGAAGGCGAGCGAGGCCGCGGTGAAGACCACCGTGTGCGTGAGCGTGGGCCAGAACGCCGGGTCGGTCAGGACCGTCCGGTAGTTGTCGAGGCCGGCGAACGGTGCCCCGCCCTGCACGAACGAGCGGACGGTGTACTCCCGCAGGCTCAACTCGACGTTGCGGTAGAGCGGGTAGGCGTAGAAGGCCGCCAGGTAGATGGTCACCGGGGCCAGGAAGCCCCAGGCCCACCATCGGTTGGGCCGGCGGGCCCGGGACGGGGGAGGCCCGGGTGGGGCGGTGCTCGCCGCCCCACCCTGGTCCCGTACGGCAGTGGAGGTCTCTGTCGTGGCGCGCATGGTGTCGGTTCGGATCGCTTACCTGGTCGAGGCGGCGGTCTGCGCGGCGGTCAGCGCCTCCTGCGGCGACTTCCCGCCGCTGAGGGCCGCCTGGACCGCTGTCCACAGGGATTCGGAGATCTTCGGGTACTTCGTGCCGAGGTTGTCACCGGTCCGGCCCTTGGCTGCCCGGACCGCCTCCACCCAGACCTTGAGCTTCGGGTCCGCGGTCGCCTGTCGCTCCTGCACGGCGGCGACGGGTGCGACGTAGGAGAGCGTGGTGTCCGTGGTGAGGAGGTTGTCGGCGTTGGTCAGACAGGCGACGAGCTGCTGCGACGTCTGGTAACGACCGGTGTTCTTCTGCACCGGGATGGAGACGAACTCACCACCGGTGGGCGCCGGGGCCGGGCCGCCCGCGCTGGCCGGGACCGGGATGGTGCCGTACGCGAAGGGAAGCTTCTCCGCGTTCGCCAACTGCCAGGTGCCGTTCTCGGCGAACGCGTAGTCGCCGGTGGCGAACTCCTGCCAGCTGGTGGTCTGGGTGTTGTTGATGACGGAGTTGGGGGCGTGGCCCTGCTTGAGCCAGTCGGTCCAGAGCGTCAGCGCGGACACCGCCTGCGGCGAGTCCAGGCTGGTCAGTTGGGCCCCCGATCCCCAGAACCAGGGCAGGAACTGGAAGCTGCCCTCCTCGGTGCCGATCGCGGAGAAGGTGATGCCCTTCTTCCCCTTGGCCTTGACCTTGGTCAGGGCTGCGGTCAGCGACGTCCAGTCCGTGACGGTGGCGGGATCGACGCCGGCG
This sequence comes from Micromonospora sp. M51, assembly GCF_018070305.1. NCBI lineage: Bacteria > Bacillati > Actinomycetota > Actinomycetes > Micromonosporales > Micromonosporaceae > Micromonospora > Micromonospora sp. M51. The sequence goes on from NZ_JAGPXZ010000014.1 coordinate 21,100, forward strand.
GCGGTGAGCAGGTCCTTGTTGTAGTAGAGGGCGAGGGTGTTGGCCCCGATCGGCACCCCGTAGGTCTTGCCGTCGCTCTGGCCGGCGCCGAGCAGGTTCTTCTCCATGGCGGAGACGTCCAGCTTGTTGTCGTCGGTGGTGGTGAGCGCACCGGCCTCGGCCAGCGTCGAGATGACCGGGTTGTCGACGATCAGCACGTCCGGCGAGTTCCCCTGCTGGGCGGCGAGCAGCGCCTTGTTGGTCAGGTCGGTGGTGTCGTAGCCGGTTCGCTCGACCGTCACTCCGGCCGAGGTGCCGCACTTCTTGAGCAGCGCGACCCACTCGGAGTCGTCGGCGAACTGCGGATACGGGTCCCAGACGAGGTAGGCGCCCCCGTCGGAGGGGCCGTCGGTGGACGACGAGCAGGCACCGCCCGTCACTGCGGCGAGAGCTATCACGGCGACGGCGGCCAGGCGCCGCCGACGATTCAGTCCGGTCATCTGGTGCCTCACTTCAAATCGATCGTCAGGTGGGGTGTGTGGGTTGATCGTCGCGGGTTGGACCAGTCCAACCATGAGGCGAATCGATTCGACGAATCGGTTCGCCCGAAGATAGGTCTGGGCGTGGCCGGGGGTCAAGAGCCGGTCGGCCGGTCGAGGAGGATCGCAGGGCAACGTGGACGTCACCGCGCCGTCATCTCATTGACATCGTTCAGTTCGTGGTCCTACGATCCGTGCGAATCGATTCGCAAGCGCTGCCCTCCGGAGAGCGTCCCCCGCGCCCCACCAAGGAGCCGCCCGTGAAAACCCCGTCCCGCAGCAGGTCAGGACGAGCCCGCGTGTTCGCGGCCCGACTCGTCGTCGGCCTGCTCGCCGCCGCCGCCGTCACCGTCGTCGCGTCCCCCGCCCAGGCCGCCGACGAGTCGATCAGTGTCAACTTCTCCACCACCAGCGGTGCGCCGACCTACCGCGCGTCCGGCTGGATCTACGGCATGACCGAGAACGCCAGCGGCCCCGCCGACCACTTCTACCGGGACGTCAAGTTCCAGTACATGCGCGCCGGTGGCGCGCAGCTTCCGGGGAGTGGCTGGGTCGGCGGCACGTACGACCGTCGCTGGAACTCCACCCTCGCCCAGGCGCGCCGGACCACGTCCCTCGGCGGAAAGTTCATCATCCTGCCGCACGACCTGTGGGGCGCCGACGGTGCCGGAATCTCCCGATTCCCCGGTGACAACGGCAACTGGACCGACTACGACAACTTCCTGACCCGCCTGATCAGCGACGTACGGGCGTCCGGCCTGTCGGTGCAGTGGGACATCTGGAACGAACCCAACATCACCATCTTCTGGAACCGGCCGATCTCCCAGTACCTCGAACTCTGGCGTCGGACCTACCAGCGCATCCGGGCGGAGTTCCCCAGCCAGCTCATCGTCGGGCCGAGCTGCGCCTGCGTGCCGTCGACCACGCACGCCTTCTGGAACCAGTACCTGGACTTCGTGCGCTCGACCAACACGGTGCCGGACATCATGAGCTGGCACTCGCTGCCCGGTGACCCGGTCGCCAACGTCGCCGCCGCCAACGCCACCCTCGACCCGCGCGGCATCGCCCACCCGCGTCCGTACCAGATCAACGAGTACGGCGCGCCGGACGAGCAGAACCCGGCCGACGGCGCCTGGTACATCGCGCGTCTGGAGCGGGCCCGGGCCGACGGCCTGCGGGCGAACTGGGCCAGCGGCGGCAGTCTGCACAACGACCTCGGCAACCTGTTGATCCGCAACTCGGCCGGCCAGCACCAGTCCAAGGGGGAGTGGTGGAACTACCGCTACTACGCCTCCCAGGTCGGCGAGACCGTCGCGGTGACCCCCAGCCAGTCGTACGACGCGTACGCCACGAAGACGGCCGGGTCGGCGAAGGTCCTGCTCGGCGGTGGTCGTACCACCGGGAACCTGACCGTCAACCTGCAACGCCTGGACACCACCAGCGGCATCGTGCAGAACAACCAGGTCCGGGTCGTCACCCAACGCATCCCGCACAACGGCGGTGGCGCCGTGCCGGGGCCGGTCACGGTCTCGAACAGCGTGGTCACGGTCTCCAACAACAACGCGACGGTGACAGTGCCGTACACCAACCAGACCGACACCTACACCGTCACGCTGCTGCCCCCCTCGGACGGTGGCTTCCAGTCGGTGGCGGTGGCCCAACACTCCCAGCAGTGCCTGAACAACGCCGGGCTGAGCACCGCCGACGGCAACGTCCAGCAGCAGAACCACTGCGACGGCGGTGACCAGCAGCTGTGGAACTTCCGGCCGGTGGCCGGCGTGGCCAACACCTACACGGTGGTCAACCAGCAGAGCGGCAAGTGTCTCGACGTCAGCGGCGTGTCCACCGCCGACGGCGCGGCGGTGCACCAGTGGACCTGCCTGAACGGCCTCAACCAGCAGTTCACGCTGCGCAAGGTGACCTACGCCGGCAGCGACTCGCACGACTACCAACTCATCGCCCGCCACAGTGGCAAGTGCGTCGATGTCAACGCGGTCTCCACGGCGGCCGGCGCGCAGGTGCACCAGTGGACCTGCCGGGCGGCCAACCAGGGCAGCCCGTTGAACCAGACGTGGCGGCTCCTGGGGCGGTAGGCGTCCCGGGAACTGGTGA
>NZ_JAGPXZ010000140.1:0-10554 GCF_018070305.1 Micromonospora sp. M51
CAGTGCCTCACCAACCACTGGCAGCGGGTTGGTGCGTGAGCTACCCGATCAGAGCGCCGGGTAGGCGTTGCGCATGAGCTCCTGGAACTGGGCGGAGAACCACGCACCGGAGATCGGCGCGTCGCCCAGCGCCCCGGACGGGTTGTTGCCGTTGCGGGCGTTGCCGCCGTACGTCGGGTCGCACATCCGGTCGAAGCCCTTGCCCTCGTTGTTCGGGATCTCCTTGCTGGAGCCGTCCGACTCACCCGGCGGCTTCACCCAGACGTAGGCGTCGATCCCCGTCGCCGGGTTGGCCCGCGGCCGCTCACCAAGACCGGCACCGGCCTGGTTGCACCAGTTGCCGAGGTGCAGGCGTCGGTCGACCCGGCCACCGTTGACGTAGGTGTCGACGCTCGTCATGGCACCCGGTCCGGTGGGCCGCGCGGAGCCACCCCATCCGTTGCGGGAGGTGTCGATCAGCATGCCGATGTTCGAGTTGAAGCCCAACGAGACCAGCTTGGTCCGGAACGCCTGGGCGAACGACAGCTCGTCGACGTAGAAGTTCCAGTCGACCCACTTGGACTGCCGCACCGTCTGGCCGTTCACGTTGTCGGTGACCTTGAAGTACGGCTCCTGCAGCGCCGAGTAGTTCGCGGTGTTCGTGATGAACCCGTGCACGTTGTTGACCGTGCTGCCGGAGGCGACCGCGGCGGTCTTCAGGATCTCGGCGCTCGGGCCGAAGTTGGAGTCCCAGCCGAGCCAGCCGTGGTGACCGGCGTCGATGTAGTTGTAGACGTTGCCGATCGAGCCCAGCTTGGCGAGGGCGTAGCCGACACCGTTGACGTAGGCACCGTTGGCCTTGACCGTGTCACACATGACCGTGCCGCCAGGCTGGCCGGAGGTGTTGGTCACCAGGTTCGGCAGCGAGTCGATCTCGATGATGTTGATGATCCGCAGGCTGCTGTACTTCGAGTCGCCCTGGATCGCGGCGATCGGGTCGATGTACTGGGCCTTGTACTTGGGCAGCTCGTCCGGGCCCAGCTCACCGTTGGAGGCGAGCGCGGAGCAGTCCCGGCCGGGCAGGTTGTAGATCACGAACTGGATGTAACCGGCGCCCTGGCGCAGCGCCTCGTCCAGGTGGTCCTTCACCCCGAAGGCACCGTTGGAGCTGCTGTCCGGCGTGCCGTTGATCGCGGCGATCCGGTCCAGCCAGACGGCGGTGGGGTTGTTGGAGACCCGGCTTCCGCCGGGCTCGGCGTCCGCCTTGGCCTTCCACTCCGGGTTCACGTAACCGCGCACCCCGACGTAGGGGTTGTCGACCTTGGTGCCGGGCGGCGGGTTGGTGGTGGGCGGCGGGTCGGTCGGCGGCGGGTCAGTGGGCGGCGGGTCGGTCGGCGGGGGCGTGGTCGGCGGGGTGGTGCCACCGTTGCAGACCACGCCGTTCAGGGTGAACGAGGTCGGCTTCGGGTTGCTGCCGCTCCACGCGCCGTTGAAGCCGATGCTCGTCGACGCGCCGGTGGCCAGGGTGCCGTTGTAGGACAGGCTCTGGGCGGTGACCTGGCTGCCGGACTGGGTGAACGTGGCCGACCAGCCCTGCTGCACCCGCTGGCTGGAGTTGGGGAAGGTCCAGCCCAGCGTCCAGCCGTTCAGCGGGTCACCGACGTTCTTGATGGTGATGTTCGCGGTGAAGCCGCCCTGCCAGTCGTTGCTCGTGTACGCGATATCGCACTGCGTCGCGGCCTGCGCCGCGGTGACCGGAATCGTTACGAGCCCACCGGCGACCAGGGCACCCGCGCCGGCGAGCGCGAGGGCCCGGCGTGGGCCGGTTAGCCTTCTCCACACATTCATGCCACTGATCTCCTTGGGCGAGACCGGGCCCAGGTACGGCCCGGCGGGACGGCCCGATGGGCGTCCTGCACGGACGACCGTCGGCGCCAACGGGATTCTTCGGGGGCGCCCGACCCGGACGGGCGATGGTGGTGGTGCCCGACCCGATGCGGCCGGTCGATCGGCGGCGGCATGTCGCCCGATAAACGGGTGCCCTCGACTGCCTGCCTGCACGGTGTGGCTCTCTGAACCGCGTTCGCCGATTCTTGCATGGGAGCGCTTCCATGGCAATGGCTCGATGCGTCGCCGGAGCCGTTCCGGACGATACCCCCCGACCGCGCCTTAGCGGCACGGTGCGGCCGCAGCCGCCGGTACCGGATGACTGGGCGGGGCGAGCACGACGTGCTCCGAACGCCGCGAGCGCGCCTACCGGGTCACGGCCCGCCTGACGCCACACTCAGCGCGCCGAAAGCCGCGTACCACCCCTTCGCCTCTTACCGGAACAAAGGTCAAAACGCGAATCTTTCACTTCATAAGTCATGAAACCGTCTAACGTCGGTCTTAGCTCGGTTGTCGCCGGGCTCAGGACAACAGGGATGGAGTGACGCAGGTCATGGCTAAGAAGATGCTCGGGAAGGTCGTTGCGGGCGCCGCGCTCGGCGGCGCGTCGCTCCTGGTGTTCGCACCGGGGATCGCGTTCGCCGACGGCCACGACGATGGCAAGGTCTACGCCAAGCCGCACGTCGTGAAGGCCGGCGACGAGGTCAAGCTCCTCGAGATCTGCCCGGATCGCCAGGAGCACGCGTACGTGTGGTCCAAGGTCACCGGCAAGGTCAAGCTCAAGCCGGCGCGTGAGGACCGGGGTGAGGACCGCGACTGGCGCGAGGGGGAGAACTCCTCCGACCACGACAAGGGCAAGGACGAACACGGCAAGGACGAACACGGCAAGGACCACGAGGGCAAGGACGAGAACGGCAAGGACGAGCACGGCAAGGACGACAAGGGCAAGGACGACAAGGGCAAGGACGACAAGGGCGGCCAGGGTGCCGGCGCTGCCGCCGACGCCTACGGCGACGAGAACGGCAAGGACTGGAAGGGCGAGGAGCACGGCCAGGACGCCGAAGACAGCCGTGACAAGAAGGACTGGGAGTCGAAGGACGAGCACGGCTCGGAATACGGCTCGGACAAGGGCTGGGAGTCCAAGGACGAGCACGGCTCCGAGTACGGCTCGGACAAGGGCTGGGAGTCCAAGGACGAGCACGGCTCCGAGTACGGCTCCGACAAGGGCTGGGAGTCCAAGGACGAGCACGGCTCCGAGTACGGCTCCGACAAGGGCTGGGAGTCCAAGGACGAGCACGGCTCCGAGTACGGCTCGGACGAGCGCGGCGGTTACGGCAAGGACGAGCGCGGCTCGGACGAGCGTGACGGGAAGAAGGAGCGCGAGTTCGTCTACTACGGCGAAGCCACTGTCGACAAGGACGCCAAGCCGGGTCGCTACGAGCTCAAGGGCTCCTGCGGCGAGGGCGAGCTGGTCGTGCTGCCGCACGGCGGTGTCGACGGCGGTGACGGCGGCGTCAGCACCGGCACCGACCGGGGTCTGGCCACTGGTGGGGCGGGCCTGCTCGGCGCTGCCGCGCTGGGCGGGATCGTGCTGATGCGTCGTCGGCGGACCGATGGTTCGCTCGTCTGACGTGACGACGACACCGGCCGGCGGCCGTCGCGGGAAACCGTGGCGTGCCGCCGGCACGGCCGTCGTCGTCACCATGGCCATGATCGGCGCCGGCATGATCGGCGCCAGTCTGAAGGACACACCCGCCCCCCGACCGCCGCAGCCGTTGGCCCAGGCCGCCCCGCAGACCACCGGGCCGGCGAGCACCGCCGACGACGCCCCGCCGGTCGACGGGCAGCCGATCGGGGACGCGCCGGCAGGGCTGGCCCGGTCGGCGCCGACCAGCATCGAGATCCCCCGGATCGGTGTCGACGCGACGATCATGTCGTTGGGCACCAACCCGGACGGCACCGTCCAGGTCCCGCCGTTGGACAAGGCCGACCAGGCCGGGTGGTACGAGCCGGGCGCGAGCCCGGGCGAGACGGGTAACGCTGTCATCGTCGGGCACGTGGACTCGGCGGTGCTCGGCCCGGCCGTCTTCTTCGACCTCGGCGCTCTCACCCCCGGCGACACCATCACCGTGCGCCGCGCCGACGGCGTTCCGGCCAGCTTCACTGTCGACTCGGTGACGTCGTACCCGAAGACGGCCTTCCCCACCGAGCTGGTGTACGGACCGAGCGACCGGCCCGGCCTGCGGGTGTTCGACCAGGCCGCGAAGAGCTACCCCGACAACATCGTCGTCTTCGCCACCCTGGCGGCGTGACCCACGACGAGGCGAAACGCGGTCCGGCGTACCTGACTCAGGCGGCTGCGGAGGTCCGCACCAGGGTGCGGATCTGACGCAGCAGCACCGACAGCGCGGCGAGATCCGCCCGCGACTCGTCGAACTCTCCCATCGCCCGTCGGGCCCGGTGGATGGACGTGGCGTTCGACTGCTCCCACTGCTGCACCCGCTCGTGCGGCGGCAGGTCACCCGGGGTGGAGTCGAGCACCTCCGCGGTGAGCGCGGCCAACGCAGCGTACAGGTCGTACCGCAGCGCCATCCGGGCCAGCGTCTGCCAGCGGTCCTCCCGCGGCAGCAGGGAGATCTTCGACAGCAGCGAGTCCACCCGGAACAGGTCGGACAGCACGAAGTAGACCGAGGCCACCTCGCTGACGTCCCGCCCGCTGGCGTTCGCGGTCTCCACCACGTCCATCAGGCCGAAGCTGTACATCAGCCGGGTCGCCCGCTCCGCCAGTTCGCGGGGCAGCCCACGCTCGGTCATCGAGTCCATGTGAGCGGCGATGCCCTGGCGCTCGTTGCCGTAGAACAGCTCCTCCAGCCCGGGCAGCAGCCGGGTGACCCCGTCCCGCAGTCGGGCGATCTCGGCCGGCACGTCGATCGGCGAGCGCCGGTTGGAGACCAACCACCGCACCGCCCGGTCGAGCAGCCGGCGGGTGTCCAGGTAGACGCTGGTCTGCAGCTCCGGCGCCACCTTGTTGTCCAGCGCCTCGACCGCGTCCCACAGGTCGCGCAGGCCGAACACCTCGCTGACCACCACGTACGCCCGGATCACATCCGCCGCGCTGGCCGCCGTCTCCTCGACCACCCGGAAGATGAACGAGATGCCACCCCGGTTGATCGCCTCGTTGACCAGCACTGTGGTGACGATGTCCCGGCGCAGCCGGTGCCGGCCCATCCGGTCGGCGAACCGTTCGCGCATCGGCGTCGGGAAGTAGTTGACCAGGACGTCGGTCGTCCACTCCTCGTCGGCCAGACCCTCGGTGAGGATCTCCCGCTCCAGGACGATCTTCACGTACGCGAGCAGCACCGCGAACTCCGGCGCGGTCAGCCCGGACTCGCTGCGGACCGCCAGTTCCTCGTCCGGCGGCAGCGCCTCCAGGGCCCGGTCCAACCCGCCCGACCGCTCCAACTCGTTGATCATCCGACGGTGCACCGGGAGCAGCGAGGCGGCCTGGGCCTGGGCGTTGTTGATCGCCCGCGCCTGGTCGTAGTTGTCCCGCAGCACCAGCTCGGCAACCTCGTCGGTCATCCCGGCCAGCAGCTCGTCCCGCTCGGCAGTGGTCAGCTCGCCGTCGGCCACCGCCGTGTTGAGCAGGATCTTGATGTTCACCTCGTGGTCGGAGGTGTCCACCCCGGCCGCGTTGTCGATGAAGTCCGTGTAGATCCGGCCACCGGTCAACGCGTACTCGATCCGGCCGAGCTGGGTCCAGCCCAGGTTGCCGCCCTCGCCCGCCACCCGGCAGCGCAGGTTGCGCCCGTCCACCCGGATCGCGTCGTTGGACTTGTCGCCCACCTCGGCGTTGGTCTGGCTGGAGGCCTTGACGTAGGTGCCGATGCCGCCGTTCCAGAACAGGTCCACCGGGGCGGTGAGGATCGCCTTCATCAGGTCCTGCGGCGACATCTGCGTGACGTCGTCGTCCAGGCCGATCACCGCCCGGACCTGCGGCGTGATCGGGATGGACTTCGCGGTACGCGGGAAGATGCCACCACCCTCCGAGATCAGCTCCGTGTTGTAGTCCTCCCAGGACGACCGGGGCAGGTCGAACAGCCGCCGACGCTCCGCGTACGAGGTGGCGGCGTCCGGGGCCGGGTCGAGGAAGATGTGCCGGTGGTCGAAGGCGGCCACCAGCCGGATGTGCTCGGAGAGCAGCATCCCGTTGCCGAACACGTCACCGGACATGTCGCCGACGCCGACCACAGTGAAGTCCTGGGTCTGAGTGTCCAGGCCCAGCTCCCGGAAGTGCCGCTTGACCGACTCCCAGGCGCCCCGGGCGGTGATGCCCATCTTCTTGTGGTCGTAGCCGGCGGAACCACCGGACGCGAACGCGTCGCCCATCCAGAAGTTGTGGTTCTTGGAGATCTCGTTGGCGATGTCCGAGAACGTGGCGGTGCCCTTGTCGGCCGCCACCACCAGGTACGGGTCGTCCTCGTCGTGCCGGACCACGTCCTCGGGCGGCACGATCTGCCCGCTGACGATGTTGTCGGTGACGTCCAGCATCGCGCCGACGAACTCCTGGTAGCAGGCGACCGCCTCGTCCCGGTCACCCGGCTTCTGCTTCAACACGAAGCCGCCCTTGGCGCCCACCGGCACGATCACCGTGTTCTTCACCATCTGCGCCTTGACCAGGCCCAGCACCTCGGTCCGGAAGTCCTCCCGACGGTCGGACCAGCGCAACCCGCCCCGGGCCACCGGCCCGAACCGCAGGTGCACACCCTCGAACCGCGGCGAGTAGACGAAGATCTCGAACTTCGGTCGCGGCGCGGGCAGGTCCGGAATGGCCTGCGGGTCGAGCTTGAACGCCACGTACGCCTTCGGCCGCCCGTCGGCGCGCTTCTGGTAGAAGCTGGTCCGCAGGGTCGCCTCGATCAGCGTCAGGTACGAGCGCAGGATCCGATCCTGGTCGAGGCTCGCCACGTCGTCCAGCGCGCCCCGGATCGTCTCCACCAGCTCACCGCTGCGCTGCTGGCGCTGCTCGGTGGTCTGCTCCCCCGGCGCGAACCGGGTCTCGAAGAGCTCCACCAGCAACGCGGCGAGCTTCGGGTACGCGATGAAGGTCTGCTCCATGTAGTCCTGCGAGAAGACCGTGCCGGCCTGCCGCAGGTACTTCGCGTACGCCCGTAGCACCACCACCTGCCGCCAGGTCAGCCCGCCGCGCAGCACCAGCTCGTTGAACCGGTCCACCTCGGCCTCGCCGCGCCAGGCCGCCGCGAAGGCGTTCTCCACGTGCGGGCGCACCTCGGCCAGTTCCTGATGCCCCTCGGGCAGCATGAGCCCGAAGTCGTACAGGTAGACCCGACCGTCGATCCGGTCCACCTCGTACGGGTGCTCGTCGACCACCCGCACACCGAGCGAGTGCAGCACCGGGAGCACGGCGGAGAGCATCATCGGCTCGCCGTACCGGTAGACCTTGAACCGGACGTCCATCGCCTCGGCCAGGTCCGCACCCGGCACCCGAGTGCCGGGTCGGGGCGCCAACTGCTTGCGGAACAGGTGCATCTCCAGCTGGCCGGGCTCCTCCAGCAGCTCCAGCTTCGCCAGGTCCTTCATCGCCTCGTACGGCGTGTGCCCGTCCTTGTAGCCCTCGGGGAACGCGTCGGCGTACCGGGTGAACAGGTGCTTGGCCTGTTCGTCGCCGAGCTTGCGCTCCAGCACCAACCGGTAGTCGTCGTCCCACAGTCGGGTGGCGTCGGCCAACTCCTCGGCCAGCAGGTCGGCGTCGATGTCGCCGGGCGGCCGGGTCGGGTCGGTACGGACGATGAAGTGCACCCGCGCCAGCATCGACTCGGTGACCCGGGTGGTGTAGTCCACCCCGACACCGTTCAGCTCGCGCAGCAGGATGTCCTGCATGCGCAGCCGGTTCTGGGTGGTGAACCGGTCCCGGGGCAGGTAGATCAGGCAGGAGATGAACCTCCCGTACGCGTCGCGACGCAGGAACACCCGCAGCTGCCGGCGACCGGCCATCCGCAGCACGCCGATCACCGCGTGGTACAGATCGTCGGTCTTGATCTGGAACAGCTCGTCGCGCGGGTACGTCTCCAGGATCTGGATCAGATCCTTGCCCGAGTGGCTGCGCTGGCTCAGGCCGGAGCGGTCCAGCACCTCGGCCACCTTGCGGCGCACCACCGGCAGCTCGCGGACGCTGGTCCGGTAGGCGGCGGTCGAGAACAGGCCCAGGAAACGCCGCTCACCGATCACGTCACCGGCGGAGTTGAAGATCTTGAAGCCGATGTAGTCCAGGTACGCCGAGCGGTGCACGGTGGCCCGGGAGTTGGCCTTGGTGATGATGAGCAGGCGCTTTTCCAGCACCTTCTCGTGCGCCTCGGGCGTCATCGAGGACAGCGACCGCGCCTCCGGCGAATCGGAGCGCAGGATGCCCAGACCGGTGCCGAGCACCGCCTCCAACGCCTTGCTGTCGGTATCGCCGCCGTCGGCGTCCACCAGCCGGTACTCGCGGTAGCCGAGGAAGGTGAAGTGGTCGTGGGCGAGCCACCGCAGCAGCTCCACCGAGTCGGTGATGTCCTTCTCCGGCACCGGTGGGCGGTTGTCGGAGGTACGGGCCGAGGCCAGCTCGTCGGCGAGCGCGAGGGCCCGCTGACGCATCTTCGGCCAGTCCTCCACCGCCTCCCGCACGTCGGTGAGCACCCGCTGCAACTCGCGGCGCAACCGGTCCCGCTCGGCCGCGTCCCGGACCGGGTCGATCTCGATCCGCATCCAGCTCTCGATGATGTCGCCGGCGATCGCGTCGTCCGGCTCCACATCGGCGGAGACCTCGGTGAGCCGGCCGAGCGGCTCGCGCCGCACCACCACCAGCGGGTGCACCAGCAGGTGCACGTCGAGGTGGTACGAGTTGAGCAGCGCCGTCACCGAGTCGACCAGGAACGGCATGTCGTCCGTGACGATCTCGACGACCGTGTGGTGCTGGTCCGCGTGCGGTTCGTGGATCCGCAGCTTCAACTCGCCGGGCACCCGTTGCTGGGCGAGGTCCCGGTGCGCCCGGGCCGCGTCGAGCATTTCCTCCGCCGTGAAGCCGACCAGCTCCTCGTCCGGGGCGAACCGCCAGAAACGGCCGACAAGTGTCGCCGCGTCGTGATCGTCCCCCGCGAGCGCGACGGCCTGGGCCACCAGGCGCTCCGCGTTGGGAACGGGTTCGTCGAGCTCCGCGTCCTCCACGTCGTCGGCCAACGCCTCGGTCGGCAGGCCCAGATCGTAGATGGTGTCGATGCTCGACCCGGTCAGCCCGGTGACGCCCGTGTCGAGCCGGCCGTAGCCGTCCCCGTCGGTCGCCGAATCGAAGCTGTCATCGTCCCGGCCGGAGTCATCCTGCCGGAGGTCGGGTTCCGGTTTGATCGCCGGACGCCGGTCCATCGGTGCCACTCCCCTCGACCCACCGCGTTGTGGGTCACTCTGCCGCCCAGCCTAGGCCCTGCCGTTCTGCGCCTTCGTCGGCGGACCACTGGCCAGACGTCCGGATCGGGACTTTGTCCTTTCACCCGTTGCGGGTCCGAGGTTGGCCGGCTGCGGGATACCCCGCCACGCGATGTTCATCACACGGGTGCGGCCCATCTTTGAGCGCGGCCGAACACCTGGGGGACGTTGGGGACGTCGTTCACGTACTACCGTGCGAGGGCAGTCCGAGATCGGAAGGACCAGCTTCATGACCTTGTCGTACCCCCGGCCCCACCGGCCGAACCACGCTCGCCGCCTGGCCACTGCGGTCAGCACGGCGCTGCTCGCGGCGGGCGTCCTGGTCGGTTGCTCCGGTGACGACGGGCCGCAGCGCACCGTTGACGCCTTCCTCGCGGGCTGGCGCAGCGGCGACCTCCAGTCGGTCGGCATGATCGACCCGCTGGGCTCGAAACTGCCGTCGGCCGACGTGGCCCGCGAGATCAAGGACCTCTCCGGCGAGCTGGCGGCCACCCCGCCCACCCTGACGCGACGCGGCGAGCCGAAGATCACGAAGGACATCGCCACCACGACGGTGCAGGTGGAGTGGACCCTGCCCGGCCAGACCCGCTGGGCGTACGACCGGGAGGTGCGGCTCGCCCACGGCGGTGACGACCAGTGGCAGGTGATCTGGGAGCCGACCGTGGTGCACGAGCGGCTCGCCAAGGGTGACCGGTTGGCGCTGCGCCGCGACACCGGTGCCCGCGCCGCCGTGCTGGACAACGCCGGGCAGCCGCTCGTTACCCCGCGCCCGGTGGTCCGGGTGGGTGTGCAGCCCAACGGTGTCGCCGACATCAAGAAGCTCGTCAAGGACCTCGACGCGGCCTTCAAGGCCATCCGTCCGGCGCTGGTCCCCGGCGTCGACCTGACCGACCTGCCCAACCGGGTGGCCGAGGCGGAGCCGGGTGCCTTCGTCGAGGTGGTGTCGCTTCGCGAGGAGGCGTACCGGCAGATCAAGCCCCGGATCTACGACCTGCCCGGCACCAAGTTCATCTCCGACAAGATCGACCTGGCGCCCACCCGCGAGTTCGCCCGCGCGCTGCTCGGCACCGTCGACCCGGCGCAGGCCGACGATATCGCCGCGCACCCCGACCGGTACGTCGTCGGCGACCTGGTGGGGCACGGCGGGCTGCAGGGCCGCTACGACGAACGACTGCGCGGCGGCCCCGGGCTGACAGTGGTGGTCGAGCG
>NZ_JAGPXZ010001372.1:0-693 GCF_018070305.1 Micromonospora sp. M51
ATGTGGAGTCCGTCCTCGTCGCCCCGGACGACCGGGCGGTGCGCCTGGGCAGCCCGGCCACCAACGGTCGCCCCGGCGGGGCCGGCTACGGCGGGTTCTTCTGGCGGGCCGTCGCCGACGGTGAACCAGCGGTGTTCACCGCCGACGCGGCCGGGGAGCAGGCGGTCAACGGCAGTGCGGCGCCGTGGCTGGCGCTGACCGGGTCCGGGCCGGGCGACGGGGCGTACACACTGGTCTTCGCGGGCCTCGGCCACGGCGACAGGTGGTTCGTGCGGACCGCGATGTATCCGGGGGTCTGCGTGGCGTTCGCGTTCGACCGCCCGGCGGTGGTGCCGGCCGGCGGGAGCCGGCACGGCCGGTACCAGGTGTGGGTGGCCGACGGAACCCTCGACCGCGACGGGGTGGCGGCCCTGGTCCGCTCACATTGATCGGGTGGGGAGGGCGGCGGTGACCCGGACGGCCTTGACGATCGCGGGGATGGAGCCGATCAGCAGCACCAGCCCCCAGATGATCGCGACGATGGCGAAGACCAGCGCCGCCACGTCGTCGACGATGCTGACCAGGATCACCGGCACCAGGCTGTGCAGGAACTCCAACACGACAGTGCACAGCACTGTGGTGAGGATCAGCAGGACGAGGCCCTTGTTCTGCAGGAAGCGCGGCTGGGCCAGCACCAGCATCCCGGCCCACACC
>NZ_JAGPXZ010001373.1:0-692 GCF_018070305.1 Micromonospora sp. M51
CGAGGAAAGCGTTGTCGCGCATGAAGGAGCGGTCGCGGGCGGCCGCCAACTCCTCTTCGCGCTGAGCCTTGGCCCGTTGCAACTCCAGATCCTCGAACGCGTGCCGGACACCCAGCCGGATCACGCCGTAGAGGAAGACGAAACCGAAGACGTAGAGGATCACCGTGGTGACGACAGCGAACATGCCGTCACGGTAAGACGAACGTGAACCGTTGTTGCGCTCATCTCCGCCCGGTTCCCCCGTACGTGTCAGCGGAGGGCGGCGGTTCAGCCGGACCGGATCAGGTCCAACCCGGTCAGCAGCGCGAAGAACGCGATCACGATCTCGTTGACGATCCAGGCGTGCCCCTCGGCCCATTCCCGCATCCGGGTCAACACCCGCGCCGCCCTGCTCCCGAGCAGCAGCAACGCCAGCAGCGGCAGCCCGAGCAGGAGCACTGTGAACAGCACGAACGGCACCAGGTGCCACCACGGCAGATCGTGACGGGCCACGCTCGCCCCGACGGTGGCCATGGTGAGGTCGTCCGTGGGGGTCGCCACGAAGAGCAGCGCACCCAGCCGCAGCGCCTGCGGCGGGTCGGCGCGCTCGATGCCGCCCAGCCAGCGCGGCGGTCCGGACCGGTTGCGGCGTAGCCAGATCAGCACGGCCAGGATCACCAGCAGGGCCAGCACCACCAGGTCGATGGCGGGAC
>NZ_JAGPXZ010001374.1:0-692 GCF_018070305.1 Micromonospora sp. M51
GAGTACGCGGCGCGCGGCATGAAGGACAAGTCGGACGAGTTCATCTCCGGCGGTAGCCGGGTCTACCTGCCGCTCGCCTGACCTGCCCGCTGGGCCGGGCCGTCAGTGGTCCGGTGCGCGGGTTGCCGTGGGTTGATCGACTCGGGTTCATGAATGTCGGGTCGTCCGGGTGACTGTGTCAGCCCGGACGACCCGAGTCGATCGGTCAGTCGCGGTGGTGTCGGCCGCTGGAGCGCAACGACCGGCGGCCGTTCTCCTGCTCGGGCTCGTTGTCCGACACCGGCTTGCTCAGCCCGGCGACCCAGTCGACGAATTCCTCGTCCTGGGTGGCCAGCGGCTCGGCCGCATCCGACGTCTTCGGGCCCTCCTCGTCGGCACGGGACCGGTTGCGGCGGAACAGCCCACCGAGTCGTCCTCGCCGGGAGGGTTGCTCCGCCACCTGGGCTGGTGACGTGGCGTCGGCACCCGCCGGATCGCCGGTGCCGCTGTCGGTCGCACCGGCGGGCGCGCCCACCGTCCCCGGCAACTCCGTCGGCTTCGGGTGTTGGGCCGCTACTGTCGGCTCGCTGGTGCCGGTCGAGGTCGTCCGTGCCGACGAGCTGTCCTGCGATTCCGTCGACTTGGCGCGCCGGGAGGTGTCGAACGCGTTCCAGGTGCCGGCCCGGCTCAGATCCGGCAACGGTGCCCGACGC
>NZ_JAGPXZ010001375.1:0-691 GCF_018070305.1 Micromonospora sp. M51
GCTGGCGATCGAGAGCAGCACCGTCAGCGTGTTGGTCGAAAGCTTGAGATCGACCCGCGGCGGCGGCGCATTGGCGTGGTCGTGGACCTTGTCGTCGCCGATCTGCGCGCGCAGGACCAGCACCAGGATCGTCATCAGGCTGACGCAGACGAGGGCGATCCCGACATGGGTGTAGCGCCAGCCGATCGTCTGCATACCCGTGCTGATGAGCGGCGGCCACATCGTGCCGGCGACGTAATTGCCGCTCGCGACGATGGTCACGGCGAGACCACGATAGCGCTCGAACCAGTGCGAGGCCTCCGCCATCAGCGGCGCGAAGGTCGCCGACGTGCCGAGCCCGATCAGGAAATACGCGGCCACGAACTGCCACAGCTGGGTCGAGAGCCCCGCCAGCACATTGGCGACACCGAGGAACGCGATGCTGATCGCCATCGCCGGCACGATGCCGAACCTGTCGGTGATCTTGCCCGCGATCACGCCGCCGAGCCCGAAGCCGAACATCATCAGCGTGAAGGCCAGCGACACCGCGCCGCGCGTGGCGGCGAATTCGGTCTGCACCACGGGGATCACGACCACGACCGCCCACATGCCGACGCCGCCGATCGATCCGATCAGAAGCGCAATGACAAGGCGCACCCAAGCCTGACGCGAATCAGGCGTGAAGGAGGCCGGTATTTGTCCGGGGTGATTT
>NZ_JAGPXZ010001376.1:0-688 GCF_018070305.1 Micromonospora sp. M51
CGGTGCTCGGCAGTCGAGGAGCGGGCAGCTCGCTAACCCGGGGGCGGTGCGCCGCCGGGCTGCCTATCCTTGGGCACGACATGCAGAATCCAACCGCCTCCGTCGCGACCGATCCCGTTCGCGAGCTGCACCGCCGCCTCACACCTCTGATGTTCCGCGACCAGCGCCGACTCCAGCGGCGGCTGGACGGTGCCCGCAAGCTGCGCGACCCGCAGCGTCGGGAGGCGGCGCTGACCGAGATCACCGCCGACCTGGTCCGGGCCGAGCAGCGGCTCGCCGCCCGCCAGGCCGCGGTGCCCGTGATCACGTACCCGGCGGGTCTGCCGGTCAGTGAGCGCAAGGACGACATCGCCACGGCCATCCGCGACCACCAGGTGGTGATCGTGGCGGGCGAGACCGGCTCCGGCAAGACCACCCAGATCCCCAAGATCTGCCTGGAGCTGGGGCGCGGCGTGCACGGCCTGATCGGGCACACCCAGCCCCGGCGGTTGGCCGCCCGCACGGTGGCCGACCGGATCGCCGACGAGCTGGGCACCGAGCTGGGTGACGTGGTCGGCTACAAGGTGCGCTTCACCGACCAGGTCAGCGAACGCAGCCTGGTGAAGCTGATGACCGACGGCATCCTGCTGGCCGAGCTGCAGACCGACCGGATGCTGCGCCAGTACGACACGCTGATCATCGACGAGGC
>NZ_JAGPXZ010000141.1:0-10549 GCF_018070305.1 Micromonospora sp. M51
TCATCATCGTGCTCAACAGCGCGGTCTGCCGGACCGCCTCCTGGCGGACCTGCCCGTCCGCGCTCCGTTCGGCGATGGTCAGCGCCCTCTGGATGCGCGACCAGAGGGCCATCGGCTCCTGGTCGAGCAGGCGACGGGCCTCGCGGTCGATGTCGGCGCAGGCCGTGTCGAGCGCGGTGTCCTCGCCGAGTTCCGCGATCCAGGCGAGGTCCCCCACCTCGGGCAGCAACCCTGGCGACTCCGCCACGACCACTATGTACAGCATCGCGAGCAGTTCCTCGCGGCCCTCGCCGT
Source organism: Micromonospora sp. M51 (assembly GCF_018070305.1). NCBI lineage: Bacteria > Bacillati > Actinomycetota > Actinomycetes > Micromonosporales > Micromonosporaceae > Micromonospora > Micromonospora sp. M51. The sequence continues at coordinate 295 of NZ_JAGPXZ010000141.1, forward strand.
GATAGAGCGGGCCGACTCCGCTGCCGGTACGCCCCCGGCTGGGCGGGAACCGCTCGACGAGATGCCGCGCCCGGCCGTGTGGCAGGATCGCGGCCCGCCTGCTGTCCGACAACCGCTCCGCGAACGACCGCCGCTCACGACGTTCGACGAGCAGTTGGCGATGCGGGTCGAACCCGATCGGATAGATCGTCCGCCCGTACCTGGAGAGGGTTTCGCCGGGCCGCAGGCCGACCGACTCCAGTTGCCGGGCGGCCTCCGAGTAGGCGACGCCGGCCCGGACGGCATGTTCGCGGATGGCGCGCTTGCGGGCGCGTCCCGGGGCTGGGGTCCGTCGGGGGATGGAATCAGACATGACGCCTCCGGTGCAGCCCCACGCACTCCACCGAACAGGCGGCGCGACCGGCACGCCGGGAGTCGACAGATCGGCGCGGAGTCGGAGACTCTTGGCCCCGGGCATGCGGTTGGGCGTGGGCCACCACATCGGGCGCTGGCAGGCGCTCTGCCGTCGTCAGCATATCGTGCCGCCGACCGTCGGCGTGGCGGTGCGGGCCCCGGCCGCCCTCACCCGCGCGCCCGATGTCAGCCCATGTCGGTGGCGTGTCAGGGCGGTGTCAGCCGGCCCGCGCAGACTCGGCGCATGACAGCTGACCTGGTGATCGAGGCCGAGGGCCTCGTGAAGACATTCGGGAAGACGAGGGCGCTTCAGGGCGTGGACCTCGCCGTACCCCGCGGGACGGTGCTCGGGGTGCTCGGCCCCAACGGCGCCGGCAAGACCACCGCCGTGCGCATCCTCTCCACCCTGCTCACCCCGGACGGCGGAACCGCCCGGATCAGCGGTTTCGACGTGGTCCGGGACGCCGAGCGCGTTCGGCAGAGCATCGGCCTCACCGGCCAGTACGCCTCGGTCGACGAGGACCTGACCGGCCGGCAGAACCTGGAGCTGTTCGGCACCCTGCTGGAGCTGGGCCGCTCGGGTGCCCGGCGACGGGCCGCCGAACTGCTCGACTGGTTCGACCTGACCGACGCCGCGAACCGGCCGGCGAAGACCTACTCCGGCGGCATGCGGCGGCGGCTGGACCTGGCCGCCAGCCTGGTCGGCTCCCCCGACGTGATCTTCCTGGACGAGCCGACGACCGGGCTCGACCCGGCCAAGCGCGAGGACATGTGGGACGTGGTCCGGTCGCTTGTCAACAACGGCTCGACGGTGCTGCTCACCACCCAGTACCTGGAGGAGGCCGACGCGCTCGCCGACGCGATCACGGTGATCGACCACGGCCGGGTCATCGCGCACGACACCCCGGAAGGGCTCAAGCGGGTGGTCGGCGGGCAGACCCTGGAGGTTCGCCCGTCCGACCCGGCGCACCTGCCCCGTACCGCGGAGATCCTGACCCGGGTCGGTTCCGGCGCGCAGGCCGACGAGATCCGCAAGGGCGTACTCGCGGTGCCGGTCAGCGACGACGCGGCCCTGACCGAGAGCGTCGCGCGGTTCGCCACCGCCGGCATCGCCGTCACCGAACTCTCCCTGCACCTGCCGAGCCTTGACGAGGTGTTCTTCACCCTCACCGGGCGTACGGCGTCCGACGACGACACCACCCGCCCCACGGAGGTCGCGGCATGAGCACCCTCACCGACACAGCGCCCACGACCCGCCGCGGGCTGTCGACGACCGCCCCGAACCCACGGCCGTTGCGGCTGGTCCGGCACTCGTTGGCGCTCGCGAAGCGCAGCCTCATCAAGACCTGGCGTACGCCCGAGGCGCTCATCGACGTCACAGTGCAGCCGGTGCTGTTCCTCGTCATCTTCGTGTACATCTTCGGCGGCGCGGTCGCCGGCTCGACCCACGACTACCTGCAGTTCCTGCTGCCCGGCATTTTGGCGCAGACGATCGCCACCGGCGCCATCGCGATCGGCGTCAACCTCAACACCGACATCGCCAAGGGCATCTTCGACCGGTTCCGGTCGTTGCCGATCCCCCGCTCCGCGCCACTTGTCGGCGCGGTCCTCGGCGACGTCGTCAGGTACGTCATCGTCACCGTGTCGACCCTCGCGATCGGCTACGTGATGGGTTTCCGGATCGACACCGACCCGTTCCGGGCGGTCGCCGGATGTCTGCTCGCGGTGCTGTTCGCGCTCTGCCTGAGCTGGTTGCCGGTGCTGGTGTCGATGAAGGTGCGCACGCCGGGTGCCGTGCAGGGTCTGATGTTCGCGCTGATCATGCCGCTGAGCTTCGCGTCCAACGTGTTCGTCGACGCGGACACCCTGCCGGGCTGGATGCGGACGTTCGTGGACGTCAACCCGATGACCCACCTGGTGGCGTCGGTACGCGGGCTGTTCCTCGGCACCCCGCTCGGCTCACACGTGTGGTGGACGCTCGCCTGGTGCGCCGGCTTCGTGGCGCTGTTCATGCCGTTGGCGCTGCGGGCGTACCGCAAGAAGATCTGAGTCAGGCGAGCAGGTCGTCCATCAGTTCGCGGATCCGGTTGACGGCCGCGGCGGGCGGCCGCTCGCGCCACCCGGTCAGCAACGGCTCACGCTGCTCCTCGTCCCCGAGGATGGCGTCGAGCCGTTCGCTGATCCCGGTGGGGAAGAACATCTCGATGTGGGTGCCGATCCGCTTGGCGAGGACTGACAGTTCGCGGGCGGTGTCGGCGTCGCCCCGGTACGCCGCGAGTTCCGCGCCGCCCGACGCCCACGCCCCGATCACCGGCAGGTCCCGTGAGTTGAGCGCGTCGTCGCGGGTGAGCGAGAGCATCGCGGTCGCCTGGACGGCCGGGTCGTCACCCGACGCCGGTCGCGCCTCGGCAACCCGCAGGCAGAGGACGGCCGCCGCGGCCCGGAGCATCGCCCGCGGCTGTGGCTGCGGCCCGGCCCAACCGGCGAGGATGCGGGTCATCTCGTCGACGTGGCTGAGCGTTTCGTCGTAGCGCCCGCGCTGCCAGGCGAGGTGCCCCAGGCCGAGCAACGCCTGCGCGGCGTCCATCTGGTCGGCCTGGCCCGGTGTGGCGGTCTCGCCCAGTCGCCGTTCCGCCTCCGCGTCGCCGGTGAGGGCGAGCTGCACGTCCAGTCGGAGCCGGATCGACCGCGCGTCCTGCGCGGCGCCGACCAGCTCCATGTGGTGCACGCTGCGCGTCAGCCACTCGGCCGACCGGGCGTCTCCGCCCGGGACCAGGAACTGCCCGACGGCACCTGCCGCCATCGCCATGCCCCAGTGGTCGCCGACCACCTCGAAGCGGTGGTACGCCTGCTCGGCGTCACTGATCGACGCTTCCGGCTGGCCGCCGTTCTCGCGTACCGCCGCGCGTGCGAACAACCCGAGCCCCTGCACGTACGGGTCCGGGTGGGCGACCAGCTCGGTCGCGTTCTTCAGGCTCTGCTCCAGGTCGGACGTGTCGAAGCCGGGCAGCGCCGCCGCGAGGGCGGTCAGCCGGGAAGACACCTCGGCGGGTCGTTCGGCCTGGACCAATCGCAGGGCCCGGCGGGCGAGCACGGCGGGCCGCAGGTCGGCGCTGATGCCGGCGTTCACGCTGATCACCACGCACGTCCAGGCCAGCCGGTCGGCGTTGGGCAGTGGCCGGCCGCTGGCCGCACCCCGCAGGATCGCCGACCGCAGCCGCCGCCGGGGGTCGTCGATGTGCAGCAGTCCGCGCGCCCAGCCCAGGACCTCAAGGTGCAGGCCGCGCACCGACCAGAGGTGGAACAGCGCGGTGGCGACGTCGACCGAGGCGGGCTCGTCGTCCTCCCGCATCGCCCAGCGCAGGCCCGCGACCAGGTTGTCCTGCTCGGCGGCGCACCGGTGCAGCGCCTCCACCTGGTCAGGTCCGATGAAGCGGCCGGCGAGCGCGACGGCCTGTTCCCGCGCCCAGCCGACCAGGCCGGCCATGGCCCGGCCCCGGTCGCCGGCCGCGTCCAGCCGGGCCTCGCCGTACTCACGGACCGTTTCGAGCATCCGGTAGCGGGGCGGACCGTCCCCCTCGACCAGGGTCAGCAGGGACTGCTCCACAAGGGTCGCCAGGCCGCGACGGACGTCCGGGACCTGCGCGACGGCGGCGGCGAGGTCCGCGGTGAACGGCGCGGGAATGACAGCTACCCGCTGGAGTAGGTCGCGGTCGTCCTCGGCGAGCAGTTCCCGGCTCCAGTCGACCAGCGCCCACAGGCTGGCGTGCCGCTCGGGTAGACCCCGCAGGGCGTCGTCGAGCAGCGCGAACCGGTTGGTCAGCCCGGCGAGCACGTCGTCGATCGGCATGTGCCGCAGTCGCGCGGCGGCCAGTTCGAGCGCCAGCGGCAGGTTGTCGAGCCGGTGGCACAGGACGAGCGCCCGTTCGGTATCCCAGGTGGGCACGGCGCCGCCGGCCCGTGCCCGCGACTCGACGAGCGCGAGCGCGTCGGGGTCCGGCAGCGCGGTCAGCCGGTGCACCAACTCGCCGACCAGGCCCAGTGGGGCGCGGCTCGTCGCGAGCACCGCGACCTCCGGCGAGGCCGCGGCCACCAGGTCCGCGACGACGACGGCCACCGCGTCGAGCACGTGCTCGCAGTTGTCCAGCACCAGCAACCCGTCCAGGTCCGGCGCGACGGCACGCAGCCGCTCCCCGGGGTTGAGGACCCGACGTTCCAGACCCAGGTTGCCGCCGGTCGCCGTGGTGTCCGCGCCACCGAGCGCGGCGAGCACAGTGGGCAGCACCTCGTCCGGCGAGCGCAGGCCGGCGAGTTCGATCACGCGCACCGCCCGTCCGGCCGCCGCCGTACGCCTGGCCACCTCGGCGGCGAGCCGGGTCTTGCCCGCCCCGCCGGTCGCCACGATCGTCACGACGGGTGCCTCGGTGAGAGCGCCGGTGATGGTCTCGACGTCCCCCTCCCGCCCGACGAGGGCTGCCATCGGACGACGCCACGCGGCGGGCAGCGTGATCCGCGCCGGTTGCCGGGGTGGCGTGGCGACGGGCGGGGCGGTGAGTTCCCCGCGCAGCAACGCCAGGTGGGCGGCGGTGATCACCGGTGACGGGTCGGTGCCGTACCGGTCGGCCAGGTCGGCGCGCAGCCGCTCGACCAGCTCCAGCGCCTCCGCCTCCCGCCCCTGGGCGGCCAGCACCCGCACGAGCAGGGCGGCGGACGGCTCGTCCGGTGGCGTACGCGCGACGAGCCGGCCCAGGTCGGCCTCGTCGAACGGGCCCACGCCGGCGAGTGCCGCCTCGGCGCGCAGCGCGGCGACGTCGGCGAACAGGCGGGTGTCCTCGGCGCCGACCAACTCCGGCACCTCGGGGAACAGGGCACGGGCCTGATCGGCCAGGCCCCGGGCGGCCCGGACGTCACCGCACCGGAGCACGGTGCGCGCCTGGTCGGTGAGCGCGCGCGCCTCGACCGCGTCGACGGTGATCTCCTCGGCGGGCAACCGGTATCCGCCCGGCACCGCGACCACTGGCAAGCCGAGGCGGCGTACCCGGGACACGAGCGCCTGGACGGCGCCTGTCGCGTCGTCGGGTGGCGCGCCGTCCCAGACGGCGTCCACGAGCAGGGTGACGGAGACCGCCCGCCCGCGCGCGTCGACGAGCGCGCGGAGCACCGCCGCGAGCCGTTCACCCCGAATGGGCTGGCCGTCGACGGCCAGGGGGCCGAGGGTCGCGATCTGCACGGACCCAGCATCCCCCACGTGCGCACGGACCCGATGACCACCGGTGCGCCCGGCTGGTCACGGCCACGACCGGCTTGACAGGTGATCGTTTGGTTAGGTTAGCCTAACCTCATGCAGAACGAGTTGGCGTCGGCCAACGGAGCTTGCCGCCTGTCCGGCGTCGACCTCCGTCTGGGTTATCACGGTGTGCCGGTGGTGCACGGTGCCGTGATCGACCTCCGCGAGGGCGCCGTCACCGCACTCGTGGGGCCCAACGGCAGCGGCAAGTCCACCCTGCTGCGGGCCCTGGCCCGGCTGCACCCGATCGAGGCCGGCACAGTGCACCTCGCCGACGGCGTCACCGCCGCCGGTCTCGCCGCCCGGGAGTTCGCCCGGCGGGTCACCCTGCTCGCCCAGAGCCGGCCGGTGCCCAGCGGGGTCACCGTCCGCGACGTCGTCGGCTACGGCCGCCACCCCTACCGGGGGCGCTGGCGCACTGAGGACCCGGACGGTCCCGCCGCCATCGCACGTGCCATGGACGTCACCGGCGTCGCCACGATGGCCGATCGCCCGGTCGACGAACTGTCCGGAGGCGAGTTGCAGCGGGTGTGGTTGGCCACCTGCCTCGCCCAGGACACCCCGGTCCTGCTCCTCGACGAGCCCACCACGTTCCTCGACCTGCGGTACCAGGTGGAGATCCTCGACCTGGTCCGTGACCTCGCGGACGATCACGGCGTCGCCGTCGGCGTCGTGCTGCACGACCTCAACCAGGCGGCGGCCGTGGCGGACGAGGTGGTCCTGTTGCACCAGGGCCGGGTCCGCGCCACCGGCACCCCGGCCACCGTGTTCACCGAGGACGCCCTCACCGAGACCTACGGCATCCGCATCGAGGTGACCACCGATCCGGTCAGCGGACTGGTCACCACCCGCCCCGTCGGGCGGCACCAGATCCGCGCCCTGGTCTGAACACCCCTCATCCCCAGCAGAGAAAGACCGTCATGACCCGTACCCGTTTCACCGCCCTCATCGCCGTCGTGGCCGCGCTGACACTCGGCGCCTGCGGCACCACCGAGAACGCCGCCGCCCCCGAGGCCTCCGCCCCGGCGTCCGGTGGCCCGGTCACCGTCACCGACAGCCGGGGTAAGGAGATCACCCTCAAGGCGCCGGCGACCAAGGTCGTCGGCCTTGAGTGGGGCGAGGTCGAGCTGCTGGTCAGCCTGGGCGTCATGCCCGTCGGTGTCGCCGATCCCAAGGGCTACGGCACCTGGGTCACCTCCGCGAAGCTCGACCCGACCGTCAAGGACGTCGGCGTCCGCGGCGAGCCCAGCGTCGACTCGATCGTCGCCCTCCAGCCCGACCTCGTCGTGATGGAGGATGACCGGGGCGGCGCCATCGTCAGTCAGCTGGAGAAGTTCGTGCCCGTCCTGGTCGCCAAGGGCAGTGACGCCACCGACAACCTCGGCCGGATGCGCACCGACCTCAACATGATCGCGAAGGCGGTCGGCAAGACCACCGAGGCGCAGAAGCTGCTCGCCGACTTCGACACGGCCATCGCCGACGGCAAGAAGAAGATCGCGGACGCGGGGGCCGCCGGCCGCCCGTTCGCCATCGCCGACGGCTGGAAGGAGGGCAGCACCGTCAGCATCCGGATGTTCGGCGAGGGCGCGCTGGTCTCCCAGATCGGCATCCAACTCGGCCTCACCAACGCCTGGACCGGCAAGACCGACGAGGTGTGGGGCCTGGGCCAGACCGACGTCGAGGGCATGACCGTCCTCAAGGACCCGAACACGCACCTGTTCTACAACGCCTCCGACGGCGAGGACGTGTTCGCCGACGGGCTCGCCGGCAACGCCATCTGGACGTCGCTGCCCTTCGTCAAGCAGGGCAACCTGCACAAGATGCCCAACGGCATCTGGACCTTCGGCGGTCCGCTCTCCGGCAAGCAGTACATCGACGAACTCGTCAAGACGTACGCGGTGTGAGCGTGCTGAACGCGCCCCCTCGCCCGGAGCCGGCCATCCGGCCGGCTCCGGGCGGGCGCCCCACCGCGCCCCGCGTCGCCGGTGTCTTCGTCGCCGCCATCCTGCTGCTGCTCGTGGTGACCGCGGTGCACCTCACCCAGGGCACCTCGAACGTCGGCGCCCTCGACCTGCTGCGGCTCGCCACCGGCGCCGACGACGAGGCGGCCCGCGTCCTGGTCGCCTCCCGGTTGCCCCGGCTGCTCGCCGGGCTGACCATCGGGGTGGCGCTCGGTTTCGCCGGGGCGGCGTTGCAGTCGATCGCCCGCAACCCGCTGGCCTCACCGGACACCCTCGCTGTCAACGCGGGCGCCCACCTGGCGATCGTCGCCTTCGCCGCGTTCGGCGTCTCGCTGCCCGCGCTGCCCGCCGGCGGCCTCGCCTTCTGCGGCGGACTGGCCGCCGCCGGCCTGGTGATGGCCATGTCCTCCGGTGGGCAGGCCGGCACCACCCGGCTGATCCTCGCCGGCTCGGCGACCGCGCTGGCACTCGGGTCGGTGACGACACTGCTGCTGCTCCTGTTCGAGCAGGCCACCATCGGGCTGTTCGCCTGGGGGAACGGCTCGCTGGTGCAGAGCGACCTGACCTCGCTGACCCAACTCGCCCCGGTGATCGTCGGTGCCGTCGTCGTGCTCGTACTGCTCGGGCACCGCCTCGACATCCTCGCCCTCGGTGACGACACCGCCACCGTGCTCGGCCTCGACGTGCGGCGCACCCGAGTCACCGTGCTGGTCCTCGCTGTGCTGCTCTCCGCCGCGGCCGTCACCCTCACCGGCCCGGTCGGCTTCGTCGGCCTGTGCGCCCCGGTGATCGTCCGGCTGCTCGCGCCAGTGGTGCCGGGGGTGCACCGGCACCGCGTCCTGCTGCCGCTGTCCGGCATCGCCGGGGTCATCATCGTGCTCGGCTCCGACGTGCTGCTGCGGGCCGTGCTGGGCGGGCAGGCCGGTGTCGACATCCCCACCGGCGTGGTCACCACAATGCTCGGCGCGGCGATCCTCATCTGGCTGGCCCGCCGGCACCGCGACGCGGGTCCCACCCGTCGTCCGCCCGGTGGGCACGCGGCGGTCCGCTCCGCCGCCTTCCACCGCGGCGTCGTCGCCGTCGCCGCCGTCCTGACCGTCGCCGCCGTCACCGTCGGCATGCTCGCCGGGGACACCTGGGTGCTGCTCGGCGACGTGCTCAACTGGGTCAACGGCAGCACCGGGCCGGCGTACACCTTCGTGCTGGACCAGCGGTGGCCGCGCGTCGCCGCGGCGGTCCTGGCCGGCGCGGCGCTCGCGGTCGCCGGCACCACGGTGCAGGCGGTCTGCCGCAACCCGCTGGCCGAGCCGGGCATCCTCGGCATCACCGCCGGGGCCGGGCTCGGGGCGGTCGGGCTGCTCACCTTCGTGCCGTTGGCCGGTGTGTGGGCCGTCTCCGGCGTCGCCGGGCTCGGCGCGATGGTGGCGTTCGCGCTGGTCTACGGCCTGGCCTGGCGCGGCGGGCTGAGCTCCGACCGGCTGGTGCTGATCGGCTTCGGCGCCTGGCAGGGCGGCCTGGCGGTCATCACGTACCTGGTCGTCGCCTTCGACCCGTGGAACACCGGGAAGGCGTTGACCTGGCTGTCCGGCTCCACCTACGGCCGGATGCCCGCCCAGGTGCTGCCGGTGCTGATAGCCCTGCTGGTGTTCACCCCGGCCGTGGTCGCCGCCCGCCGGGAACTCGACCTGATGGCACTGGACGACGACACCCCCCGGGTGCTGGGTGTCCGCCTGGAACGCACCCGGTTGATCGCGCTCGGCGCGGCGGCACTGCTCACCTCCACCGCCGTCTCGGCCGTCGGGGTCATCGGCTTCGTCGGCCTGGTCGCCCCGCACGCCGCACGGGCACTCGTCGGCGGCCGACACTCCCGGGTGCTCCCGGTGGCCGCCCTGCTCGGCGCGGCGCTGGTCAGCATCGCCGACACCCTCGGCCGGACGGTCATCGCTCCGGCCCAGATCCCCGCCGGCCTGGTCACCGCCATGATCGGCACCCCGTACTTCATCTGGCTGCTGTGGCGCTCCCGCGCCGTGGCGAGCACCACCCGGTAGCACGCCCACCCGAGTCGAGTGAGGCACCATGACCGAGACCCTGCCCATCGCCCCGTGGCGCGTGTTCACCGTCACCGTCCGCGCGGTACGCCGACTCAGCCCGTCCTTCACCCGGGTGACCTTCACCGGGGCGGACCTGGACCGTTTCGCCGACAACGGCTACGACCAGCGGATCAAGTTGGCGCTGCCGCTGGCCGGTCAGCGCGCGGCGACCCTGCCCCACGGAGCGGACTGGTACGCGCAGTGGCGGGCCCTGCCGGAGCACCTGCGCAATCCGATCCGTACCTACACGGTGCGGGCGGTCCGACCACACCTGGCCGAGGTCGACGTCGACCTGGTGCTGCACGGCGACGGTGGCCCGGCGACGCGCTGGGCCCGGCGGGCCACCGTCGGCGACGAGATCGCACTCGTCGGGCCGGACGCCGGCTACGACGGCAACCACGGCGGGGTCGAGTTCCGACAGTCGGCCGGCAGCACCCTGCTGTTGGCCGGGGACGAGACCGCCGTGCCGGCGATCAGCGGCATCTGTGCCCGGCTCCCGGTGGACGCCCGCGGCCCTGTCGTGC
>NZ_JAGPXZ010001377.1:0-681 GCF_018070305.1 Micromonospora sp. M51
GTCACCGCCGGAGGCGGGAGCCGGTCGGAGATTCCGGTCACCTTCGCGCGCCACTCCCCCGCACCGGCGAGCGTCGTGCGGCGCGGCGACCAGCGGGCACCGGCGCACCAGATTTGTCGACGCCGACGTGCCCGCTCATCCTTGGGCCATGACCGATCCCGGACACCCGAGGCGCGCGCCGCGGGGGCACCGATGAGCACCGCCATGGCCCGGGTGCCCGACTCCCTCCGAGGGCAGATCGTCACGCCCGGCGACCGCCGGTACGCCAACCTGCGCTCGACGTACACCAGGTCGGCGTCGCCGGCCGCCGTCCTGCTGCCGAAGACCACCGCCCAGGTGGTCGACGCGCTCCGCTACGCCCGCGAGCAGCGGCTGCCCATCGCGGTCCGCAGCGGCGGGCACGGCCTGTCCGGGGCCTCGTCGAACAACGGTGGGATGGTCATCGACCTGTCCATGCTCAACCGGGTTCAGGTGATCGACGAGCGGGCCGGGCTGGTCCGGGTCGAGGCCGGTGCCCGCTGGGCGAACGTCGCGAAGGCGTTGGCCCCGTACGGCCTGGTGATCAGTTCGGGTGACTACGGCGGCGTCGGGGTCGGCGGCCTGGCCACCGGCGGTGGTGTCGGCTGGCTGGTCCGCGCGCACGGCCTGACCGTCGACCGGGTCCGCGCCGTCGAGGTGGTG
>NZ_JAGPXZ010001378.1:0-681 GCF_018070305.1 Micromonospora sp. M51
CAGTGAGGCCGAGCGGCGGGCCAACGAGCGGGCGGCGGTTGCCCGCGCCGCCACCGCGCGGCCGGTGGAGCCCGAGCCCCGGGCCGGCACCGCTCGCCCGGTCGCGCCCGAACCGTCCAACGGCGCCACCCGTCCCGTCGCACCCGAGCCCGTGTCCGGCACGACCCACCCGGGCGCCTCCGAGGCCCGCACCGGCACCGCAGAGACTGCGGAGACCGACGCCCGGCCCACCGTCACCCCGAGCACGGCACGCACCGCCGAGCGCGACAGCGTCACCCGGCGGTCCGACACCACCGACCGGGCCACCACGGACCGCCCCGTCGACCCGACTCCGGGCGTCACCACGCCCGAGCCGCCGGTGACGCGGGGCCCGAAGCCACGGGCCAGCCTGCTCGCCACGCTCGGCCTGATCGTCTCGGTCGCCGGCGCGATGTTCGTGCTGACCGGCACCCTGGCCGGGTACGGCATCGGCCTCGGCGCGTTCGGTGCGGTGCTCGCGGTGCTCGGCCTGATGGCCACCCGCCGTCGGCACGTCGCCGGCACTACCGACGCGCTCTTCGGCGTGCTGATCGGGTTGGCCGCGGTCGTGATCGGGGTGCTCGCGATGACCGGCCAGTTCGACTGGCCGACCACCGACGGCGACTGGGTGCAGCGCTTCCGCGAGTGGCTTGACTCACAGTT
>NZ_JAGPXZ010001379.1:0-678 GCF_018070305.1 Micromonospora sp. M51
GGGTGCCGCCGCGCTGCGACTGCCGGTCCGGGTCACCACGTTGGCCCCGCTCGCCGAGAACATGGTCAGCGGCTCGGCGTTCCGCCCGGGGGACGTCATCCGGCACTACGGCGGCACGACCAGCGAGACGACCAACTCCGACGCCGAGGGTCGACTGGTCCTCGCCGACGCGCTGGCGTACGCGGTGCAGCAGCTCAAACCGGACCTGCTGCTCGACCTGGCCACGCTCACCGGCGCTAACTCGGTGGCGCTGGGCAAGCGCACCGCCGCCCTGTACAGCGAGAACGACGAGCTGGCTGCCGGCGTGCTGGCGGCGGCCGAGGCGGCCGGCGAATCGGCGTGGCGGATGCCGCTGCACACCGACTACGTCGAGTACCTCGGCAGCGAGATCGCCGACCTGTACAGCGCACCGGCACAGGGTGCCGGCTCGGTGCTGGCCGCGCTCTACCTGCGCGAGTTCACCGGCGAGCTCCGCGACCGCTGGCTGCACCTGGACATGTCGGCCCCGTCCTGGGCCGACGGCGACCAGGCCGAGGTCAGCCGCGGCGCCACCGGCTGGGGCGTTCGGTCGCTGCTGCGCTGGCTCGCCGACGTCAACTAGGGCCTGTTTCATAAGGGCGGCCGAGCCGAGGCGGAGTCCGGGCGGCGATCCGGCAAGGCGCGGTTTCGTCCGGATAC
>NZ_JAGPXZ010001380.1:0-678 GCF_018070305.1 Micromonospora sp. M51
ACCCGCGACCGTACGGTCCCAGGAGAAATGCCGGGCGTGCTGCTCGGCACCTCGGGCCAGCACCGACCGGAGGGCCCGGTTCGGCAGCAGGCTGCCCAGCGCACGCGCCCAGTCGACGGGGTCGTGCCCGTCGATCAGCATCCCGCTGACCTGGTCCCGTACGGCGGTGACCAGCCCGCCGACGGCGGCGGCCAGCACCGGCGTACCGCAGGCCTGCGCCTCCAGGGCGACCAGCCCGAACGATTCGTTGTGCGACGGGACCGCGACCAGATCCGCCGCCCGGTACAGGGCGGGAAGGTCGTCGCCGGTGAGCGGTGGCAGGAACCGCACCCCGTCGGTGACCCCCAGCTTGGCTGTCAACTCGATCAGGGCGGTCGGCCGGTCCAGCCCACTGCCGCTGGGCCCACCACAGATCACCACTGTCACCTGGTCGGCCACTGCCGGATCGCGCTCCCGCAGGGCAGCCACCGCGCGGATCAACACGTCGGGGGCCTTGAGCGGCTGGATCCGGCCGACGAAGGCGACCACGTACCCGTCGACCGGGAGCCCCAGCCGACGACGGGCCTTGCGGGCGGCCGCGGACCGATCGCCCGACGCGGGCCGGAACCTGTGCAGGTCGACGCCCGGTTGCACGACGGCAACCCGGGTCGGGTCGGCGTCGTAGCGGTCGAGCAGGTC
>NZ_JAGPXZ010001381.1:0-677 GCF_018070305.1 Micromonospora sp. M51
GCATAGGACTGTCGGGAGCCGACGTGCAGAACGACGCAGGACGGCGAGTAGGTGAGCCGACGGCGCGGCGCGGCGGGGAGCAGGTCCCGGTAGGCGACCGGCAGGTCGGGGTTGAGCACCACCACGTCCGCCGGCACCAGCTCGCCGTCGGCGGTGAGCACGCCGGTGGCCCGACCGTTCGCGGTCTCCACCCGGGTCACCGTGGTGTCGTACCGGATCTGCACGCCGTGCTTCTCGGCCGCGCCGGCCATCGCCCGGGAGACCGCGTGGATGCCGCCGCGCGGGAAGTAGACCCCGGCCACCGAGTCGAGGTACGCGATGACCGCGTAGATGGCCAGCGCGTCGTGCGGCGCGAGGCCGGCGTACATCGCCTGGAAGGAGAAGATCCGCTGGGTACGTGGGTCCCGGAAGAACTGGTTGATCTTCGTCTGGAGGCGTCGGAAGGCCCCGCCGCCGAGCAGCTTGAGCAGGTTGCCGGTGATCAGATCGGTCGGCGCGTCCAGGTTGCGCTCGATGAAGTCGGTGCGTTCCAGCCGCCACAGCTCCCGCGCGTACTCGACGAACCGCAGGTAGCCGTCGGCCTCCCGAGGCCCGCAGACCCGGGAGATTTCGGCCGCCATCCGGGTGGTGTCGGTGAGCACGTCGAGGGTCGAGCCGTCCGGGTAGTACGCCCGGGA
>NZ_JAGPXZ010001382.1:0-677 GCF_018070305.1 Micromonospora sp. M51
GGGAAAGGAGATAATCCGGGCCAATTTTAAGAAAGAGCGGATCCGCATCGCCTTCAACCCGCTTCAATCTCGTTTCGACGTCACTGATGCTTCGATAGTAAAAGATCGGGCCTATATTCCTGACATATTTGAACTTTGGAAGCCCGGAACGAACGTATTCGAATTCGCAAATAACTTCGTCAACGAATTGAAGAAGATTAGAGAGCTCTCGCCAGATGACATCAACAACGTGCAGTCCGCAATCGGTCGACTGCATGGATTGACACAGTACAGTTTCACTGCACTTACGCTAAATTCAAGTGTAGATTCGGAAACGGTTGCCGAGGTTTTTGTCCGCATAAACGGCGAAGGAAAGAAGCTCAATCAAGCTGACTTCATTATGACGCTAATGTCGGTCTTTTGGGACGAAGGCCGTTCTGATTTAGAGCAATTTGCCCGAGACGCGGCCGCACCGAGCACCGATCGAGCTTCGCCTTTCAATCATTTTATCAAACCTTCGCCCGACCAATTACTTAGGGTTGGAGTCGGGCTTGGACTTAAGCGCGCGAGACTGGAGAATGTCTACAGTGCGCTACGCGGCCGGGATGCATCCACCGGCGAAATCGACGCGCAAAAGCGCGACGCACAGTTCGATATTTTGCGCTCTGCCCAAGAGAGGGCTTTGAACTATACAAATT
>NZ_JAGPXZ010001383.1:0-676 GCF_018070305.1 Micromonospora sp. M51
GGTCGGTGAGCAGCTCCACGTCGAGGGCGGCGTACGTCAGCCACGACTCGGGCAGCGGTCGGCTCGACCAGTCGGCCGCCGAGTGGTGCTTCTCCAGGGTGAACCCGAGCAGCTGCTCGGTGAGCGCGGCCAGCCCGACGCGTTCGAAACCGGCCAGCCGGGCCGCCAGTTCGGTGTCGAACAGTCGGCGCGGGCGCAGCCCCACCTCGGCCAGGCAGGGAAGATCCTGGCTGGCCGCGTGCAGAACCCACTCGGCCTCACCGATCACCGCGTCCAGCGCGCTGAGGTCGGGCAGCGGCAGCGGGTCGATCAGCGCCGTGCCCGAACCGGCCCGGCGCAGCTGCACCAGGTACGCGCGTTGGCTGTAGCGGTAGCCGGAAGCGCGTTCGGCGTCCAGGGCGACCGGGCCGGTGCCCGCCGCGAAGCGGGCCACGACCTCGGCGAGCTGGGCCGGGGCGGCCACCGGATCGGGGGTGCCGTCACGCGGGGCGGTCAGCGGAACTGGCCCACCGTCGGCCGGGTCAGCCCCCTCGCCCGCCGGCTGCGGCTGGGCCGACGGCAGGTGCTGGGGCGCGTTTCCCGGAAGTTCCTCGGTGGGCCGACGGCGCAGGGGTGGTTCGTCGGTCACCTGACAACCCTAGTGCGCGCGGAGATCCGGTGGGTGCAGCCGGTCCGG
>NZ_JAGPXZ010001384.1:0-674 GCF_018070305.1 Micromonospora sp. M51
GGCCAAGCTCACCGACTGGCTCGACGGTCAGCCCCGGCTGCGCGCGCTCAACGCCGACGTCCGACAGAAGCAACTGGAGGAGTCCTGAGCACCGTGCGGGTCGGGTTGCGCTGCGACGCCGGCCCCCGGCGCGGTGTCGGCCATCTCGTCCGCTGCCTGGCGCTCGCCGAGGAGTTCCTCGCCCGGGGCGCCGACGTCACGGTGTTCGGCACCGTCGAACGGCTCGACTGGGCCACCGCGGAGCTGGCCGCGCGGGGCATCCCGCTGCTCCCCGGCCCGGACTCGGCGGCCGATCTGGTCGAGGCGGCCCGCCGACACGAACTGGACGTGCTGGTCCTCGACTCCTACGACCTGGACCCGGCCGGCGCGGGCGCGCTGCGCGCCGCCGGTGTGTACACGGTCGCCATCATCGACGGCGACAGCCGGGGCCAGGTCGCCGATCTCTACCTCGACCAGAACTTCGGCGCAGAGCTGCCGGGGCTGCCGGGCCGGCTGCTCGCCGGCAGCGGGTACGCCCTGCTGCGCGACAGCGTGATCAACGCCCGACCGCCGGTCGCCCCGCCCGCCACGGCGGTCAGCCGCCCCCGGGTGCTGGCCTTCTTCGGCGGCACCGACGCGGTGGGTGCCGCCCCGGTGCTGACCCGGGTGCTGGTGGCCGCCGGTCACCCGATGGA
>NZ_JAGPXZ010000142.1:0-10512 GCF_018070305.1 Micromonospora sp. M51
GGCGGACGTAGCGGGCCAACCGCTCGGCCGGTTCCACCCAGGCCTCGGCGACCAGCACCCGCTCGCCGGGGTAGCTGTCCAGAACCTGCCGCCACTGCCGGTAGATCTCGTGCACACCGTCCTGGTCCCACATCGGCGGGCGGGGCTTGTCGATCTCGTTGCCGGAGAGGATCTCCTGGGGCTCCTGCCAGTCGGCCAGGTCGGCCTGCTTGATGAGGCCGTGCGCCACGTCGACGCGGAAGCCGTCCACCCCGCGGTCCAGCCAGAACCGCAGCACGTCGAGGAACTCCGCGTGCACCTCCGGGTTGTCCCAGTTGAGGTCCGGCTGCCCGGTGTCGAACAGGTGCAGGTACCACTGGCCGGGCTGCCCGTCGGCGTCGACAGTGCGGGTCCAGGCCGGACCACCGAAGACGCTCTGCCAGTCGTTCGGCGGCTGGTCGCCGTCCGGGCCTCGGCCGTCCCGGAAGATGTACCGGGACCGTTCCGGGCTGCCGGGCGCGGCCGGCAGCGCGGCCTGGAACCAGCGATGCGCCGACGAGGTGTGGTTCGGCACCAGGTCGACGATCACCCGCAGGTTGCGGGAACGGGCCTCGGCGATCAGCTTGTCCGCGTCGGCGAGGGTGCCGAACAGCGGGTCGATGTCGCGGTAGTCGGCCACGTCGTAGCCGGCGTCGGCCTGCGGCGACGGGTAGAAGGGAGAGAGCCACACCGCATCCACGCCCAGCTCGACCAGGTGGTCGAGGCGGGCGGTGATGCCGGGCAGGTCACCGATTCCGTCCCCGTCCGAGTCGGCGAACGAGCGGGGGTAGATCTGGTAGATGGCGGCCTCGGTCCACCAGCCGGTGGCCGGTTGGTCGGAGGAGGTCTGCTGCGTCGGGTCGGTGTTCAGGGTCGTCTCCCGTGTTGCGGTGTGTTGATTTCAATGTGCCCGGGGCGGCGCTGTCGAATCCCGCACCACCAACCGGGTGGGCAGGACCACCGGAGTGTCGCAACCGGTGCCCCGTTGACTGACGACAGGGTTCGGCGGTCGGGCCCCGAGCGGGTCGAGCAGCATCTGTGCGGCGAGCCGGCCCTGCTCGGCGGCGGGCTGGGCGACGGTGCTGAGCCCGAGCACACCGGCCAGGTAGTGGTCGTCGATACCGACCACGCTGACGTCCTGCGGCACCCGCAGCCCGACGTCGCGCAGGGCGGTCATCGCGCCCATCGCCATCTCGTCGCAGGCGGCGACGATCGCTGTCGGCGGCTCGCCGCGGGCCAGCAGTTCGGCGGTGGCCCGGTTGCCGCCGTCGATGGTGAAAGTGGACTCGATGTCCAGGGTCGGGTCGGGTCGCAGGCCGGCGGAGCGCAGCGCCGCCTGGTAACCCCGCCGTCGGTCGAGGTGGGTGGTGAAGGCCAACTCGTCGTCCGGGTCGCCGGAGATGTGGGCGATCCGGTGGTGGCCGAGGTCGATCAGATGCTTGGTGGCGACCCGCGCGGCGGCCACGTCGTCGATGCGTACGCACGGCCAGTTGGGCACCCTGCTGCCCGAGCTGATGGTGACTCCGGGCAGGTCCAGCGTGGCGAGCGCGGTCAGGTCGGCCGGACGCAGGGGCGTGGCGACCAGCATGATGGCGTCCACCCGCTTGTGCAGGTTGGCCGTCCGCAGGACCCGCTGGCGGACCTGTTCCCGGCCGCCCAGGTTGTAGAGCAGCAGGTCGTAGCCGGACTGGTGGAGGTATTCCTCGACCGCTTCGACGACGGTGCTGAAGAACCACCGGGTGATGCGGGGAACGACCACCGCGACAGTGCCGGTGCGACCACCGGCGAGCCGGGACGCGCTCGGTGAGACCTCGTAGTCGAGCTGTTCGGCGGCGGCCAGTACCCGGCGCCGGGTGGCGGCCGAGACCGTCGGCAGCCCCCGCAGGGCCCGTGAGACGGTGGCCGTGGAGACCCCGGCCAGTCGGGCCACATCATCGATCCTCGTCACGGTTACCCCCGCTCGGTGCCCGGTGCCCGCCGCCGCCCGAGGGGCCAGGCGACGGCGGGCGCGCGGTCAGCCCTTGACGCTGCCGGCGAGCAGACCTCGCACGAAGAAGCGCTGCAGGGACAGGAACACGATGAGCGGTACGACGATCGACACGAACGCACCGGCGGTCAGCCGCTGCCACTCGTTGCCCCGGGTGCCGGCCATCTCGGCGAGCTTGACGGTGAGCGGGGCGGTCTCGTTGCCGCCACCGGCGAAGATCAGCGCGACCAGCAGGTCGTTCCAGACCCAGAGGAACTGGAAGATGCCGAAAGCCGCCAGCGCGGGGGTGATCAGCGGCAGCACGATGGTGCGGAAGATCTTCGGGTGGGTGGCCCCGTCGACCCGGGCCGCCTCCATCAGGTCCCCGGGCAGCTGCGAGATGAAGTTGTGCAGCAGGAAGACGGCGAACGGCAGCGCGAAGCAGGTATGCGCGAACCACACCTGGGCGAACTTCTGTTCGTCGACCAGGTCCCACGCCGGCATCAGGGTGACGCCGCCGAGGCTGACGCCGGTGGAGAAGAACTTCAGCAACGGCACCAGGGCCATCTGCAACGGCACGATCTGCAACGCGAAGATCGCGATGTAGACCCAGTCCCGGCCGCGGAAGTTGATCCACGCGAGCGCGTACGCGGCGAGGCACGCGAAGGCGAGCGGGAAGAGCACCGACGGGATGGTGATCGCCAGCGAGTTGATGAAGGAACCGGCGAGCTGGCCGGAGGACGCTGACCGCCCGAACAGGACCTGCTCGTAGTTCTCGAAGGTGAACTGCGGGTTGGTGAAGGCCGTCCACCAACCGGTGGTCTTGATCTCGTCCTCCGGGCGGAGGGAGGAGACGAGCAGGCCGAAGGTCGGGATGGTCCAGAGCACCGCGATGACGATCGAGACGAGCGTCGCGGTGCGGCTGTTCAACCGCTTGCGGACCCGGCCGGCCGCGGTGGTCGGGGTGCCGTCGGTCTTCTGGGTGCCGACGGCGACGGTGGGCGTTGCGGTGGTCATCTCAGCCCTCCCGCTGCTGACGGAGGTTGCGGATCTGGTAGATCACGACCGGGATGACCAGGATGAAGAGGAAGACCGCGAGCGCGGAGCCCTGCCCGTTCTGGCCGTACCGGAACGCCTGGTTGTACATCTCGCTGGCGATCACGCTGGTGTCGTAGTTGCCGTTGGTCGAGGTCCGGACGATGTCGAAGACCTTGAGCGTGGCGATCGTGAGCGTCACGACCACGACGATCAGCGCCGGCCGGATGCTCGGCATGGTGATCCGCCAGAACATCTGCCACGGGCTGACGCCGTCGAGCCGGGCGGCCTCCACGATGTCACCGGGGATCGCCTTGATCGCGGCGGAGAGCACCACCATGGCGAAGCCGGCCTGGATCCAGACCATGATGACGATCAGCAGCAGCGTGTTCAGCGGCGATTCCAGCAACCACTGCTTCGGCTCGCCGCCGAGGCTGACGACGATCTGGTTGAGCAGACCGATCTGGTCGCCCTCGCCCCGATAGGCGTAGACGAACTTCCAGATGATGCTGGCGCCGACGAAGGAGATGGCCATCGGCAGGAAGATCAGTGACTTGGCGACCGCCTCGAACCGGGCCTTGTCGACAAGTACGGCGTAGATCAGGCCGAACCCGGTCGCCACCAACGGGACCAGGACCACCCAGACCAGGGTGTTGATCAGAACCCGGACGATCGAGTCGTCGGAGAACATCCAGCTGTAGTTGCGCAGTCCGACCCAGTTGGTGCTGCTTCCATCCATCAGGGAGAGCAGCGTGGTGCGAATGGCCGGCACGACCAACCCGACCGTGAGCAGTAGCAGCGTCGGCAGCAGGAAGAAGAGCGCGAAGAGTCCCTCCCCCTGCTTGCGTCGGCGGGGGAGCGGGGCGCCGCTGGCGGACGCGGCGACGAGCTGCGCCTCCCGACGGCGGGCGAACCAGGCCGGCACCACGTCGAGAAGCAGGAGCAGACCGCCCACCACCGCGACGAAAGCGATCAGCCCGTACATCAGCATGAGGAACTTCGGCTGCTCCTCAGCGAAGTCGAACTCCATCGACCCTCCCAGGTCCAGATCCGTCGGTGGGCCGGCCCGCAGGTGCGGACCGGCCCACCGCTCAGATCACTTCCAGCTGCTCTCGATGCCCTGGAGCACCGACGCGGTGTCCTTGCCGTTGATCCACTCGACCATGCCCTTCCAGAACGTCCCCGCGCCGACCGCGGCCGGCATCAGGTCGGATCCGTCGAAGCGGAAGACGCCGGTCTTGTCCTGCAGGATCTGGACGGAGAGCTTGTCGATCGGGCTGGCGACGTTGGCGATGTCCAGCTTGTTGTTCGCCGTGACCCAGTTGCCGAGCTTCGCGCGGCTGTTGACGTACTCGGCCGAGGCGAGGTAGGTCTGCACCGCCTGCACCTCGGGGCGGTCGGCGAAGCCGACGACGAACTCGCCCGCGCCGAGCACCGGCTTGCCCTTGGCCGTGTCGATGGCCGGGAAGTAGAACGCGAAGGCGTCGCCGTCCTCGGCCACCTTGGTGCCCTCGGGGAACTGGTTGGCGTAGAACGACGCCTGGCGGTGCATGGCGCACTTGCCGGTGGTGACCGGCAGGCCGGCCTCACCGAAGGCGGTGGTGCCGATGCTCTTCACCCCGCCGAAGCCGCCGTTCATGTACTTCTCGTTCTTCAGGATCGTGCCGGCCCGGTTGACGGCGTCGACGATCCGCGGGTCGTTGAACGGGATGGCGTGGGTGGTCCACTGGTCGTAGACCTCGGGGCCCTGCGTACGCAGGATGACGTCCTCGATCCAGTCGGTGGCCGGCCAGCCGGTGGCGTCACCGGACTCGATGCCGGCGCACCACGGCTTGATGCCGCTCGCCGCGATCGTGTCGCTGAGCTTGATCATGTCGTCCCAGCTGGTGGGGACGGTCCAGCCCTTCTCCTTGAAGAGCTTCGGCGAGTACCACACGAAGGACTTCACGTTGGCGCCGAGCGGCACACCGTAGAGGGTGCCGTTGACGGTGCCGTACTTCAGCCAGTCGGCCGGCATGTTCTGCTCGGCCATCGTCTTGGTGTCGGCACCGAGGGACTTCAGCTTGCTGGCGTCGGCGAACCGCTTGACCAGGCCCGGCTGGGGCACGAAGGCCAGGTCGGGCGCGTTGCCGCCGTCGACCCGGACCGGGAGCTGCGCCTCGAACTCGGCGTTGCCCTCGTAGTCAATCTCGATGCCGGTGCAGTCCTCGAACGTCTTCCAGGAGTTCCTGAGCAGATCGGCCTCGGCGTCACGGATGGACGCGTAGATGGAGACCTTCTTGCCGTCGTGGCCGTCGTACTTGTCGTATGCGGCGCACTCCGCGGAGCCCGCGTTGCTGCTCTTCTTGTCGTCGCCGGTACCGCAGGCGGTGGCGCTGAGCGCCAGCCCGAGTACGCCGGCGATCACGAAGGCCTGGCGTGGTCTGGTGAAGACCGCCATGCCGTCCTCCTTCCTAGCCGGCGCGGTCTCGCTGGTGACCCGTCGCCGGTCCGATTGGGCGTGCACACATGTAAGCGCTTGCATCCGGCTGGGTCCACCCCCTGCCAGACACGACCGAGTAACAATCCGGAAACCTGCCGGCTGCCTGGTGGGCGCGCTCCCGGGGCACGCTTCGGACTCTTTCGAAGAGTGACGATATCTGTCAGGCTGATGCCTACGCATCGAAGGTTTTCGACATAGGAGGAGCTGTATGCGAAAGCGGTGGATCAGCCTGCTGGTGACGGGTCTCTTGGTCGGGGGAGCGCTGGCGCCGGCGACGCCCGCGCTGGCCGCGCCGACCTTCAGGGTGCCCTTCCCGTGCGGGCAGACCTGGTCCGGGCAGACCCGGTCGGATCACAGCCCGGCGTACGCCATCGACTTCAACCGCACCGACGACGCCGGCGACCCGGTGGTCGCCAGCGCCCCCGGCACCGTCGACCGGGTCACCGACCTCGGCGGCACCAGCTACGGCAAATACGTCCGAATCAACCACGGGGGCGGTTACAGCACCTACTACGCGCACCTCAGCGGCTTCAACGTCTCGGTCGGGCAGACGGTCGGGTACGGCAAGGTGGTCGGCTGGGTCGGCAGCACCGGGGGATCGACCGGCCCGCACCTGCACTACGAGCAGCGCCTCAACGGTGCCGACATCCAGGTCCGCTTCAACGGCAGCCTCGCGCTCTACTGGGGCACCAAGAGCTACACCAGTGGCAACGGGTGCTCGTCGGGCAGCGGCAACGGCACCGTCGACACCAGCGGCACGCCGCTGACCGTTCGCTCCGGTCCCGGCACCGGGTACGCCTCGGTGGGCACCGTCGCCGATGGCACCCGGGTGACCATCGCCTGCCAGACCAGTGGCACGAGCGTCACCGGCACCTACGGCACCAGCACGATCTGGGACCGCATCGGCGCCGGGCGGTTCATCGCCGACGCGTACGTCTACACCGGTTACGACGGTTACATCCCGAACGTCCCTCGCTGCTGAGGCAGCGGACGGCCGGTCTCCGGCGGGCGAGCGCCCGCCGGAGATCCGCCGGTCAGGCGTTCAGCCGCCAGATCGACAGGTTCAACGCGGCGGCGAAGGTGACCCACGCCCAGTAGGGCAGCATCAGCGCGGTGGCGACCCGGGAGACCCGGGTGAACAGCAGCACGGTGAGGCCGATCGCCAACCACATCAGCACGATCTCGGCGAACGCCAGTCCGTACTGCCCCGCGCCGAAGAACAGCGGGGTCCAGATGGCGTTGAGGACCAGTTGGGCGGTCCAGGCCCAGAGTGCGGGGGAGAAGCCGACCCGTCGCCACACCAGCCAGCCGGCCACCGCGATCAGTGCGTACAGCAGCGACCAGACCGGGCCGAACAGCCACGAGGGCGGCGCCCAGTCGGGCTGCCGCAGGCTCGCGTACTCGTCGGTGGTGCCCTGCACGCCCAGCCCGCCGATGGCGGCGGCGATGAAGACCGCCACCCCGAAGCCGACGAGGGCCCACCACTGGCGGCGGCCGGAGGTCCTCGGGGCGTTCTGAGATGTCTCCATAGTCAAGATGTTTCCGCGGATCGGCGGTGGCAAACCGCCGGACACGAAAGCGCCGGGATCGCTGCGACCGGTGCCTCTGTCGGGAGGACGAAGCTCCGGTCGCGGCGACCCCGGCGGGTCCCGGTGTTACCGATGATGAGCGCTAATTGAAGATGCTGACACCACCCGGGCCGACCAACAGCCCGACGACGATGAGGACGATGCCCCACAGGATCTGCCGGCGGAACAGCGCGAGGATGCCGGCGACCACGAGTACGACTGCGAGAATCCAGAGAATCAGCTCCATGACCTCTGACTACCCGACTGGCCGATCGGGGAAACCTGGTCGGTGTCGAGTTGATCGCCAACGTGGAAGACGCTGTACGCCTGCTTGATCACCGGGTGTGCGACGTTGCGGACGCGTACCCCACCGGGGGTCGTGCCGCGCTCGGTCCCGGCGTGCGCGTGCCCGTGCACGGCCAGTGCCGTGGGCGCCGAGTCGATCGCCTGCCCCAGCTGGTACGACCCGAGGAACGGGTAGATCTCCAACGGTTCACCGGCCAGTGTGTCCGGCACCGGCGAGTAGTGGGTGAGCGCCACCAGCATGTCGCAGTCCAACGAGCGCAGCGCCGCACCGAGCCGGTCCGCGCTGTCGGTGGTGGTGCGGACGAACGCCTTCATCTCCGGCTCGCCGAAGTCACTCGCGCACCGGCCGGCGAACCCGCCGCCGAAGCCCTTCACGCCGGCGATGCCGAGACGACCACCAGCGCAGTCCAGCACGACGCCGTTGCCCTCCAGCACGGTGATGCCCGCGTCCTCCAGTACCTTGACCACCTGCGGCACCTGGTCACACTGGTGGTCGTGGTTACCCAGCACGGTCACCACCGGCACTGCCAACCCACCGAACTCCGTTGCCACGCAGCGCGCCTCGGCCTCGGTGCCGTGCCGGGTCAGGTCCCCGGCCAGCAGCAGCACGTCGGCACACTCCGGCAGCTCCTCCAACGCCGGTCGGAACCGACCGACGACGTCCTCGTCCAGATGCACGTCGCCCACGGCGGCGATCCGGATCACCATGGAACCTCCCTCAGGGCAGTTGCTCGATCTCCGTGGGCGCCTGCGCGCGGATCACCCCGATGTCGCTGGTGACCGGCACGTCCGGAAAGCGCTCCGACACCAGACGCAGGATCTCCTCCCGCCGGTGCGGGCTCTCCACCTCGCCGTAGAGCACGAGGGCGCGTTCCCGCCGGATGACGGTGATCCCCTGTTCGGCGACGGCGGGGTCCTCGACGAGCAACCGTTGGATCTCCGCTTCGACGTACTCGTCCGGTGGCCCGGTGTCGATGTCGCGATGGTGGGTCACGATGTCCCCTCTCCTGGTTGGGTGCCGGCGGCCGGCACCACCTCCAGCCGGTCCAGCAGCACCAGGAACGCCTCGGCGTACGGCGAGTGCTGCGTCTCCTTGCGTACCCGTTCCCAGTCGATCTGCTCCCGCAGCGAGCGGGCCAGCGGCAGGCCGCGGGCGAAGTCGCAGTAGTGCTGGGAGAAGCTGAGCAGTTTGTGCACCATCAGCTGGGTGGCGGACAGCACCGGCATGTGAATCGCGTCCACCGGCCGGATGACGGTGTCGGCGAACGTCTCCTCGGTCACCGGCGTCTCGATCGGCCGGTGGATCAGGTCCACCATCCGGCCGTCGTCGAAGACCTTGACCAGCCAGTCCTCCGGTGGGCGCTCGGCGACGAAACCGGCGGCCACCAGGGCCTGCAGCGCCTGTTCCACGTCCACTTCCCGGATCAGGAAGTCGACGTCGTGATCGCTGGAGTGGCCTCCGTGGGCGTAGACGGCGAAGCTGCCGCCCAGGGCGAACGGAATCTCGGACTGCTTGAGCACGGCGGCGACCTTCTTGAGGGTGTGCACAAGACTCTCGTCCCCGCGCTCAGCCATCTGGTTTCCTCCGTCGTCGTGTTGGTGGACCGGCGGTTGGATTTCAAAGTCCGGTACCCGGCATTCCGGTCGGCCACACCTGCCGGTGTCGCGGTCGGGTGTCAACAGGGATGAAGCATGACAAACCTCGCGGGGCGGGTGCGTCGGTCGGATAATCTGTGGAGAGTGGCCAGATCATCGGGGATGCGACGACGCAAGGCCCGGTTGCGCACTGTCGCCCTGATCGGCATCGACGGTTCCGGCAAGACCACCCAGGCGCACCGGCTGGCCGACGCGCTGACCGCCGCCGGGCGCCCCGCCAGGTACCGGCGCAACGCCAGTGGCCGGCGCTGGCTCGCCCGGCTCGCCCACCGACTCGGCCGGCCCGACGCGCAACGGCTCGTCGGGCGCGACGGCGTGCTGGCCGTGGAGTCGGTGCTGCGCTGGCTCGCCATCGCGATCGCCCTGATCAGCTGTCTGCTCACCGGCCGGACGGCGGTGATGGACCGCTACTCGGCCTGCCAGTACGCGAGCATCCGGGCGCACGGCGGGCAGCGCTGGGAGCGGCTCGCCCGGGCCGGCTACCGGTTGTTCCCGACGCCGCAGGTGACCTTCCTGCTCTCCGTCGACCCGGCGGAGGCATACCGGCGCATCGAGGAACGCGGCACCGATCACGAGACGATGGGGTGGCTGACCGCCGCCGACACCGCCTACCGGGCGCTGCCCGAGTACCCCACCTTCGTGGTGGTGGACGCGGGCCGCCCGGCCGAGGAGGTGACCGAGCAGATCCAGGCGCACCTGGAGACCTGGCTGCCGTCGTCCGCGCCGGCCGGGGACGACCTGGGGTCGGTGGCGGCTCAGGCCCGCCCGTAGACCGGAACGGTGGCGCCGCTGGTAGGGGCGGACTCGTCCGACGCGAGGAACCGGATCACCGGCGCGATCTCGGCCGGGGTCACCCAGCGGGAATGGTCGGCGTTGGGCTGCGCGGCCCGGTTCGCCGGGGTGTCGATGACGCTGGGCAGCACGGTGTTGCACCGCACGTGCTGCGACCGGTACTCCACCGCCACCGCGTTGGCGAAGGCCAGCACCGCCGCCTTGGCCGTCGAGTAGCCGGCCGCGCCCCGGAACGGGGCGATCGCCGCGCGGGCCGAGACGCAGACCACCGCGCCGCCGCCGGACGCCATCAGGTGCGGCAGCGCGGCCCGGGTGACCAGGTAGGTCGGCCGCAGGTTGACGGTGAGCATCCGTTCGAACTCCTCGACCGGGGTCTCGTGCACCAGCCCGCCGCTGGCGTACCCCCCGACCAGGTTGACCACCGCGCGCAGCGGCGCCGCCGGTTCGCCGAGCGCGGCCTCGACCGCCCGCGCCGCACCCGCCGGGTCGGCCAGGTCCGCGACCACCGGGACCACCCCCGCTGCCGCCGGCTCCGATCCGGGCCGGGCTTCCCGCTGCGGTACGACCACCCGCCAGCCCGCCTCGACGAACGCGGTGACGACCGCCCCGCCGAGCCCGCCGGTACCTCCGGTCACCACCACGCTGCGCTCCGCCATACCCCCCACGCTAGCCCTCATCCACCCCCGCCC
>NZ_JAGPXZ010001385.1:0-673 GCF_018070305.1 Micromonospora sp. M51
GGTCGCGATGCAGAGCACCGACATCGTCCGGGTGCCGCTGGCCGACGCGACCCGCGAGCTGAAGACCGTGCCGCTGGAGCGGTACGCCGAGGCCGAGGTCTTCTTCGGCAGCTGATCGATCGTCGACGGCGTGGCGGGCCCGCGGGCCCGCCACGCCGCGACCCGACGCGAGGGGGTACGGCCGACATGTCCGCCCGAGTGCACACGGTCGCGGTGATCGGCGCGGGCAAGATCGGTGAGCTGATGCTCTCCGGGCTGCTGCGCTCGGGATGGCCGGTGGACCGGCTGCTGGCCACCGCCCGCCGGCCCGCTCGGGCCGAGGAGTTGACAGCCCGTTACGGCGTACAGGTGGTCGACAACCTGACCGCCGTGGACGAGGCGGCGGTGCTCGCGATCTCGGTGAAGCCCCAGGACGCCGCCGCGCTGCTCGACGAGGTCGGCCCCAAGGTGCCGGCCGACAAGCTCGTCATCTCGCTCTGCGCCGGCCTTCCCACCAGCTTCTTCAGCCGCCGGCTGCCCGACGGCACCCCGGTGGTGCGGGTGATGACCAACACCCCGGCGCTTGTCGACGAGGCGATGACCGCGATCTCCGCCGGTGCGTACGCCACCGGGGCGCACCTGACGTTGGCCGAGGAGATGTTCAAGCCGCTCGGCCAGACGATCCGGGTGCCCG
>NZ_JAGPXZ010001386.1:0-672 GCF_018070305.1 Micromonospora sp. M51
GGCACCCGCCAATTGGCCAGGGTGAGCCGGCCGCGGGCCGCAGGTGCGACGGTGGTGCGGATCAGCTCGGGTGAGTCGGTCGGCGCGCCCGCCCGGGTGGGCAGGGTGAGCAGCGCGGTGTCCGGTCGGGTCGGCTCAGCGGCCTCGGCGAGGACGGCGGCCAGGTCGGTGTGCCCGGCGGCGAAGGGGTGCGGGCGGTCCCGGGCCGGGCGGCCCGCACGAGCAGCGGGAATCGGCGCCGCGCTGTCCTCGGCCCAGACGGCGAGGCCACCTGTCGAGCTGGCGCCGGTCGAGCTGGCGTCGGGCAACCACAGCCCGTGGATGACCAGCACCCGTTCCCCCTCGTCGTCGCCCGCGACCAGGATAGGTGGCCCAACCTGGCCGGACCGACACCCCCACCTGCGTGACCTTGCAGTTGGTGTTGGTGTTCTGCGAAGAAGGCCTCATTCTGTCGCCGCAGAAAGTGCACGATCGCGTGGCCTGCAGGCTCGGCCGGCAGCAGGCTAGCGTCGGCGGCGTGGTCGATCTGCTGGTTCTTGGCGGGCTCGGGGTGGATGTGCGGGTCCGGGTGCCCGCGCTGCCGTTGCCGGCCGCCGACTCCCACACCGTCGAGCCGATCGAGTTGCGGATCGGCAACACCGGTGCCGGGGTGGCGCTGGCCGCCCGGACTCT
>NZ_JAGPXZ010001387.1:0-667 GCF_018070305.1 Micromonospora sp. M51
AAGTACGCGCCCGTCGCGAAGGTGAGCCGGTAGGTGCCGGCGGGCAGGGTGTCGGGGCCCAGATCCGGCACGCGGCCGTCGTCGTCGGTGCGGCCATCGGCGAGGATCGCGCCGGTGTCGTCGGCGAGGCTGACCGCGACGCCGCTCGCGGGACGGCCGAGGGCGGCGTCCAGGACGTGCGTGGTGACCAGGCTCATGACAGGAGGCTCCGCAGCCGTAGGCCGGCGATCTCGCGGAGCTCGAGGGCGGTGTGGTCCAGCTCGCCGGCCGGGTCGTTGCCGAGCCGCTTCTCCAGCGCCTCGAGGATCTCCTCGCCGCTGCGGCCGGCCGCCCGGATCAGGAACACGTGGCCGAAGCGCTCCTCGTAGGCCTCGTTGCCGATCCGCAGCCGCTCGGCCACGTCGGCGTCGTCACCGACACCGCTCTGCTCCACCGCGGACAGCTGCGCGTCGGCCCCTCCGCCGCGGTGACGCTCGCCGATCCGGGGATGCTGGGCGAGCGCGCCGGCCACGTCCGCAGGCGCCCAGGCATGGGCGAGCTGGTCGGCGTGACCCAGGAGTGTGTCCAGGTCGGCGTAAGGGCGGCCCGAGACCACCGCGCGGACCCAGGAGTCGACGTCGGCGGCGGACCTGACGACGTCGTCCGCCTCGTCGGGGCTCGCGACGTT
>NZ_JAGPXZ010001388.1:0-659 GCF_018070305.1 Micromonospora sp. M51
GTTTCGCCGCGCCGCCGGTCACGCACGGCCGGCCACGGGTCTTCATCTCGCACGGCGTCGACGACCGGGTGCTGCCCATCGACGTGTGCAGCCGCCGCCTCGTCCCCCACCTGCGCGACCTCGGTTACGACGTGACCTACGAGGAGTTCCCCGGCGGCCACGACATCCCCGTGCCGGTCCGCGACTCGGCCATCAGCTGGCTCACCGGCCATCCCCCACGGGTCGTGGCCCGGCCCTGACCGGGGGCGGGCGTCAGACCGGGGGAAGGCCGAGGGCGTCGTCGACGCGGGCGAGGACGGCGGCGTCGTCGCGCGGGTTGACGCCGCGCAGCAGGTCGATGGCCGTGGCCCGGACCTGACCGATGATCATCGCCAGGGGAAGGGTCTGGGTGGAGCCGAAGAGCTGCCCTGCGGTGTGCACCGCGGCCAACGCCGACTCGTCGGCCCGGGTGGCGTGCCGGTCGGCGGTCTCTTCCTGCCCGTCCAGGTCGGCGGCGAGGGCGGCACCGGCCTGCCGGACCGCTTCGGCCAGGGACCGCAGGGCGGCGCCCAGCTCGGCCGGGGCCGCCGTCTGCATCCGGCTGAGGGTCACCCCCGCACGGGCCAGCACCCGGACGTTGCGGACCGCGTAGTCGATCTGCCGGATGGACTCGTCCACCG
>NZ_JAGPXZ010001389.1:0-655 GCF_018070305.1 Micromonospora sp. M51
GCGCACCGCCTCCCGTACGCCTGGCGCGATCGCGCCGACCGCGTCGTCGGCGTGCCACAGCCGCGCGGTCTGCTCGACGAAGAACGGGTTGCCGCCGGTACGCCGGTGCACCTCGTCGACCAGGCCGGCCTCGGGCTCGCGTCCGGCGGTCCGGGTCATCAGCGCGGCCACCTCGTCGCGGGTGAAACCGGTGAGGGTGATCGTGGTGGCCTTCGCGACGAGCGGCATCAGCAGCGGGCGCAGCGGATGCTCACCCGACTCGACCTCGGCGTCGCGGTAGGTGCCGATCAGCAGGAGCCGCTCGAACCAGGTGTGCTGGGCGGCGAAGCTCAGCAACCGCAGTGAGGCCGGGTCGGCCCAGTGCAGGTCGTCGAGGACGACGACCACCGGCCGGTGCTGGGAGACGGCGACCAGTGCGGCGGTCACCGCGTCGTACAGCGCGAACGCCTCCTGGTCGACGCTGTCGGTGTCGACGCCGGCCCAGCTGGCGAGCCGCTCGGCCTGCTGCTTGCTGGCGTCGGTCTCACCGAGCAGTGCCGCGAGGGCCGGCTCGGCGTCCGGTCGCGCCACCGCCCAGTCGTCGGCGGATCGGCGCAGGCCGCGCAGCACCTGCACCCACGGCCAGTAGCCGGGGGCGCTGTCGGAATCCCAGCAC
>NZ_JAGPXZ010001390.1:0-653 GCF_018070305.1 Micromonospora sp. M51
CTGGTCCGCGGGGCCGGAGCCGGCGCGGGGATCGTGGTGGCCTTCGAGATCGAGGCGGCCGAGCAGCGCAACGTCGGTGTCGCGCAGCTGGTCGTCGAGGCGCATCCGGACGGTCGCACGGTCCGGGAGTGGACGAGCTATCTGGCGCAGGCGCCCCGGGAGTTGTCCGCCGCCGCTGTGGTGTTCGCGGAGGGCCGATCGGTGCTCATGTCCATCACCGCCGTGGTCGCCGCCGAGAGCCTGCGCCGGGCCCGACCGGCGGTGGAGCCGCTGCTCGCCATCGGCAAGGTGCTCGAACACCGGACCGACCTGTTGCCCTACCCGACGCTGGTGCCGACCGCGCACCTCAACCCCAACGTCGGGCAGCAGCGTGGCACCACCACCAACGGGCTGTTTGCCGCGCTGGACGACGCCGGGGCGCGGGCCGTGACGCGAGCGGTGACCGGGCCGGGGCGGGCCGTGGTCCAACTCCGCTCGTTGGGCGGGGCGGTCAACGACGTCGCCCCCGACGCGACCGCGTACCCGCATCGCCACCAGGACACCCTGATCGTGGCGTCGGTGTTTCCGCCGCAGGCCGACGCCGCGTTGAACGCCGCCTGGCGGGCGGTCGGAGCGCGGGCCGACGGTGCGTACGTCAATTTCGAGAGCCGGCC
>NZ_JAGPXZ010000143.1:0-10499 GCF_018070305.1 Micromonospora sp. M51
GCGGCGGTCGGCCTGTTCGGACCGGTGGTCACCATTGTGGCGGACGCGCTCAGCTATCTGCTCTCGGCGCTGGGCATCGCGGCCATTCGCGGCCACGAGGATCACCCTCGGCGCACCGGAGCGGCCCGGGTCCGGGCCGGCGAGCTGCTCGACGGCTGGCGGCATCTGCTCACCCACAGCGGTCTGCGGGCGCTCTACCTCAACCAGGTGCTCGTCAGTGGACTGATCATGGCCACGGAGCCGTTGCTGGCCGTGCTGCTGCTCGGCGAGTTGGGCTTTCCGCCCTGGCAGTACGGTCTCGCGTTCGCCGTGCCCTGTGTGGGCGGACTCATCGGGTCACGCCTGGCCCGTCGGGTGGTGGCGCGCTACGGCCAACACCGGATCATCCGCACCGTGGGAGCGCTGCGCGCGATCTGGCTGATCGGCCTCGCCGTCGTGCAGCCGGGCGTGGTCGGTCTCGCCACGGTGATCGCCGTCGAGTTCGCGATCATCATCTGCATGAGTCTGTACAACCCGGTGCTCGCCACCTACCGCCTTCAACAGACTCCGAAGGAGCGCGTCGTCCGCACCCTCTCTGCCTGGTCGATCGGCAGCGGTGCGGCCATCGCCGTTCTCAGCGCGCTCGGTGGGCTGCTCGCCGAGGCCACCAGCGCGCGCACGGCGATCACGGTCGCCGGGCTGGTGATCCTCGCGAGCCCGCTGCTGCTGCCCCGACGCCCGGACACCGAACGACCGGCACCCGAGCACGCCGAGCGGATCTCTACGATCGCGTGATGTTCCAGCCGACCTACCCGATCCGCACCACCCGCCTCACGCTGCGCCCGGTCACGATCGACGACCTCGACGACGTGTACGCGTATCAGCGCCGGCCCGACATGGTGCGGTGGATGCTCGGGGCGGAGCCGCGTACCCATGAACAGTCCCGGGCGTCGGTGTTGGCCATGGCGGGCGAGGACGCGTGGCGCGCGGAGGGTGACTGCCTGACGGTGGCCGCGGTCACCGACGCCGGGGTGGTGATCGGGATCGTTGAGTTGGTGTGGCGCAGCCAGGTGGACCGTACCGCCGAGATCGGGTTCGTCTTCCACCCCGACCACGGCGGTCGCGGGTTGGCGACGGAGGCCGCCGCCGCGGTGCTGGCCTGGGGGTTCGACGAGTTCGGGCTGCACCGGGTCTACGGCAGGTGCCACGGCCGCAACGCCGCGTCGGCCCGGATGATGACGCGACTCGGCATGCGCCAGGAGGCCCGCCACGTCGAGAGTTACCTGTTCAAGGGGGAGTGGGCCGACCAACTCGTCTTCGCGATCCTGGCGCACGAGTGGCGGGCCGCTCCTTGCGTCAGCTGATGCCCTGCTCAGAGACACAACTCGAGCACCAGTTCGTGCCGGATGGGGATCCCGTCGTCCTCCAGCGGAATGCTGGGCTTGAGCCGCCGGGCCCGGGTCACGGCATCGCGTTCGACGCGTACCAGGTCGAAGCCGCGCCGCTGATAGAAGCGCAACGCCGCCAGATTTTCATTGCTGGTCACCAACCAGAGCCGGGTGACGCGTTGACGGATCGCCTCGGCTCGCAGCCAGTCGAGCAGGGCGCTGCCCGCACCGATCCCCGGCTCGGTGGCGGCGAGCGAGAGGATCTCCCAGGTTTGGGCACCGTCGTGGCGGTAGGTGATCACCCCGACAGGGTTGCCGCACCGCTCGGCTACGGCGGCAGCGTCACCGGTGGCGTCCACCAGCTCGTCGTGCACCGCCATCATGGTGCTGCCGAACGCGTCGGTCAGGGCTTCGTCGACGAACGGCGCGTCCTCGGCGACCGCCTTCCGGACGGTCACGCGGGAATCCGATGTGTGCGTGCTCATGGGGTCGGCTCTCCGGGGTTCGGGGATGCTGCCGAGAGCACGGTATCGCCGTACCCGCGCGTCGCGGCGGCGGTCGATTGCCGCCGCGAGACGCGGGGTGTGCCTGCTCAGGCCCGGCGCGCGAGCCACTCCCCGTAGGCGGTGGGCGCGATGACGGCGTCGCCCTTGGCGATCAGGACGTCGCCGGGCGCGGCGGCGAACATGCCGGCGCTGTCGTCGGTGGTCACGGTGCGCTGGTCGTCGCGGGCGGCGAGGGTGATCCGCCCCAGCTCGTCGAGGGCGAAGACGTCGGGCCCGGCGACGTTGCGGATGCCCTGCAACGGCGCGCCCATGCTGACCTCGGCGACGGCCTGGGCCACGTCGGCGGCGGCCATCGGCTGCACCGGAGTGCTGGGTCGGCGGACGGTGGTGTCGTCGGCCGTCCAGGACAGGATCGCGTCGACGAACTCGAAGAACTGCGTGGCGCGGACGATGGAGTACGGAATCGGACCGGCCGTGAGGATGTCCTCCTGGAGGGTCTTGGCGCGGTAGTAGTCCAGGTCGGGCACCTGGTCGACGCCGACGATGGAGAGGATCACCGCGTGGCCGACGCCCGCGCGGGCGGCGGCGGCCAGCAGGTTGTCCATGGTCGTGCGGAAGAAGGTGGGTGAGGCCTCGTCGAAGGTCGGTGAGTTCGTCAGGTTGACGACGACCTCGGCGCCGGCGAGCCCGTCGGACAGGCCCTGCCCGGTGAGCAGGTCCACCCCGGTGGACGGCGACAGCGGCACCGCCTCGTGCCCTGCGGCCTGCAGGATCTTGACGACCTGGGACCCGATGAGACCGGTCCCGCCCAGTACGGCGATCTTCATGCCCATGCACCTTCCAGTGACGTGTGTGGTCCGGTGTCCGGCTGCGGAAACCTCGCCGATACTCGGACTTCTTCTGTCCGGGAACTATACTCGGACACACGGGGTCCGAGTAACGGGGTGACTAGGGTGACGTTATGAAGATGTCCGGCGGGGTCGAGTGGGCGCTGCACTGCTGCGTGGTGCTCACCGCCAGCCACACGCCCGTTCCGGCGGCCAAGCTGGCGGAACTGCACGACGTCTCCAGCAGCTACCTCGCCAAGCAGCTCCAGGCTCTGGCCCGCGCCGGCCTGATCCACTCCGTGCAGGGCAAGTCGGGTGGCTACGTGCTGACCCGCGCACCGGAGAGCGTCACAGTGCTCGACGTGGTCCGGGCCGTCGACGGTCCCGGCCCGAGCTTCGTCTGCACCGAGATCCGCCAGCGCGGCCCCTTCGCGGCCCCCGCCGACGCCTGCACCACGCCGTGCCCCGTCGCCCGGGCGATGTGGGCGGCCGAGGACGCGTGGCGGCAGGCGCTCGCCGCGGTCACCATCGCCGACCTCGCCCGCGACGTCGACGCCACCTCCGGCCCGGAGGCCCTGGTCGGCATCCAGGCCTGGCTGACCAGCGGCACCGGCTGAACCCTGCTGACCAGCGGCTCCGGCCGACCCGGGCTGACCGCGCTCAGCCGGTGTGGCGTACCTCGGTGTCCCAAATCTGCGCCCACGGACGCCGCAGCCCCCGGCACACGTGGATCGGGCCGCCGTTCTCGTCGTTGTCCACCTCGACCCGCTGATCCACCCGCCCGGCGAGCGTGCACCGCTCGAACCAGGTGCTCAGCTGGTCGGGGCGCTCCCAGCCGACGGCGATGACCACGTCCGCGTCGGCGGGCGGCCGACCGAAGTCGACCATGCTGTTGTGCCCGGAGTACGCGCGGGGGAGGGCCCGGTCCGGACCGTACCGGGCCACCGCACCGGCCTCCCCGTAGTTGGCGGTGAGGATGACCGCCCGCGAACGCTCCTCGGGCGGCAGTCCGTTGTGGACGGCGGCCAGGGAGTCGGCGAACGCGGGCCAGCCGATCGTCTCACCGGCGTCGTAGTTGACGTCGACCACGAAACCGGGCAACCGGTCGGCCGGCAGCACCGGCAGCAGCAGCACGATGTTGGGCAGCAGGAACGGCACCACACCCAGCGCGAGCAGCCCTCGACGCCACCAGAGCGACCCGCGCGACGCCCAGGCGACCGTGACCACCGCACCGGCGGCGGTCAGAACCAGCAACAGCGGCGCGTCGTAGTAGCCCTTGCCGCCGGCGACCAGCACGATGCCCACCACCACCAACCACGCCCAGCCCACCGCCCGGTAGGCCCGCCACGCCGGCCGGCGCAGCAGCGCGACCAGGCCGGCGATCCAGATCGGTACCGCGTACGGGCTGATGATGACGAACTGGAGGGTGAACGCGTCGAGCCGACCACTGTAGGAGCTGTCACCGCCGGAGATGGACGCTGCCACGCCGAGCTGTGGAAAGCCGTGCGACGCCTGCCAGATCAGGTTCGGCGCGGCCAACAGCACGGTGACCCCGGCGGCGGCGAGCACCCACCTGTCGCGCAGCAGCCGACGCGGCCCGGCGATGAGCACCCCGACGATCAGGCCCACCGCCAGCAGCGCCGGCAGCAGCTTGCTGAGCATGCCCACACCGAGCGCCAGCCCGATGCCCAGCGCCCAACGGCTGTCACCGGTACGCAGCAACCGCACCGCACACCACGCCGCGAGCAACCAGACCAGCAGGTCGACGGTGGTGGTGCTGAGCAGGTGACCACTGGCGAGCACGATGCCGGACAGCGCGGCGAGCACCGCCGCGGCGAGCTGCGCGCCCCGACCGGCGCCCAGCTCCCGGGCGATCGCGGCGATCAGCAGCACCGCACCGCCGGCCAGCAGCGCGGACGGGGTCCGCAGCACCACCAGGTTGCCCGGCGCGATCGTGTCGAGCAGCCGGGCCAGCGCCGGGACCAGCGGACCCTGATCGACGTAGCCCCAGTCGAGGTGTCGACCGGCGAGCAGGAAGTACAGCTCGTCACGGTGATAGCCGTAGCGGCCGGCGAGCAGCAGCAGCGTCGCGCTGGTGGCGGCGGCCACCAGCCACGGGCCGCGGGTGCGCGCGCCGGGCTCCGGCTGACGCTCCGGCGGTGGTGGTGACTGGGCCGACCGGTGAGGCCGGTCGATGCCGATCGCGGGCTCACTCACCCGCTCATGATGACCGGCGAGGTGCCCGCGTGGGTGCCCGCGCCGGTGCCCGGCGGCCTCCATGTGCAGGTGGCCCAACCGGGTGCGAAGATCGGCTTTGTCACTCGGACCGAAAGGACGATATGCGCTACCGCACTCTGGGCAGCACCGGCACCGTGGTGTCGACACTGTGCCTGGGCACGATGACCTTCGGCGCGGAGACCGACGAGGCCGGCAGCTTCGCCCAACTGGACCGGTTCGTCGAGGCCGGCGGCACCTTCATCGACACCGCCGACGTCTACTCCACCGGTGTCTCGGAGGACATCATCGGGCGCTGGCTGCGCAGCCGACCCGACGTGCGCGACCGCCTGGTGATCGCCACCAAGGGGCGGTTCCCGATGGGCCCGGGGACGAACGACGCCGGCCTGTCCCGGGTGCACCTCACCCGCGCCCTGGACGCCAGCCTGCGGCGCCTCGGCGTCGAGGCCGTCGACCTGTACCAGGCGCACGCCTGGGACCCGCTGACCCCGCTGCCGGAGACGCTGCGGTTCTTCGACGACGCGGTGCGCGCTGGCAAGATCCGCTATGCGGGGGTCAGCAACTTCACCGGCTGGCAGCTGCAGAAGGCCGCCCTACTCACCCAGCACCTCCACCTCACCCCGATCGTGACCCTGCAGCCGCAGTACAACCTGCTGGCCCGGGAGATCGAGTTCGAGTTGGTGCCGGTCTGTGAGAACGAGGGCATCGGCATCCTGCCGTGGTCACCGCTGGGTGGCGGTTGGCTGACCGGCAAGTACCAGCGCGACAACACGCCCACCGGCGCGACGCGACTCGGCGAGAACCCGCAGCGCGGCGTCGAGGCGTACGCGGGTCGCAACGCCGAGGAGCGCACCTGGCGGGTGCTCGACGCGGTCCGTCAGATCGCCGGGGACCTGGGGGTGTCCATGTCGGCGGTGTCGCTGGCCTGGCTGGCTGCCCGACCGGCGGTGACCTCGGTGATCCTCGGTGCGCGTACCACCGCGCAGCTCGACGACAACCTGACCGCCGCCGACCTGGTCCTCGACGCCGAGCAGATGCGGCTGCTGGACGAGGCGAGCGCCCCACCGGTGGGCGACTACCCGTACGGCGCCGCAGGCGTGCGCCAGCGCGCCCGCGACCTGCCGGCCGGATCGTGACGTCGTTTCCCGAGCCCACCGCCCCGGCCGGCAGCCGCGCCGAGGTCTTCCTGCGCTACCTGGACTACTTCCGCGAGTCCATGGTGGCCAGGGTGTCGGCGCTGGCTGAGCCGGAGCTGCGGCGCAGCCGGCTGCCGTCCGGGTGGACCCCGCTGGAGCTGCTCACCCACCTGCGCCACGTGGAGCGGCGCTGGATCGAGTGGGGCTTCCAGGGTCGGGATGTCGCCGAGCCGTGGGGCGACCGCCGCGACGACCGTTGGTACGTCGCCCCCGACGAGTCCCGCGCGGATCTGGTGGCGGCGCTGCGGGCGCAGGGCGCGCACACCACGGCCGTGGTGACGGCACACGACCTGGCCGAGATCGGTGCGCCGGGCCCGCGGTGGGACGGCGCGGACCCGGCGTCGCTGGAGCGGGTGCTGTTCCACCTGGTGCAGGAGTACGCCCGTCACCTCGGCCACCTCGATGTGGTCGCCGAACTCGCCGGCGGCCCGACCGGAGAGTGATGGGCTGATGCCGCTGTTCGCGGTTTCCCTCGCTCAATTGAGTCGGCGGTGATCCAGTCGAACTGCGCGGTGGGCGGAGGCCGTTGACGTTGGACGGTCGCCGGTGGATGATCCAGCGATGTCGCTCGGGTTGGCGAGCCGGGGCGCTGGCCCTCATGGGCAACATGATCGCGGTCATCCGATGGATTTAGGAGAGCGGATGTGTTGAAGTTCCTTCTCACGTCGGGAGGCATCAGCAACCCGAGCATCTCCGACGCGCTCGTCGACCTGTTGGGCAAGCCGATCGCCGAGTCCACGGCCCTGTTCATTCCCACCGCTGTCTATCCATTCCCCGGCGGGGCTGAGAGGGCGTGGAAGGCGATTCACGGTCGGGCCGACATTCCGCTGTGCCAGCTCGGTTGGAAATCCCTGGGGTTGCTGGAGCTCACCGCGCTGCCGACCATTCGAGAAGAGAACTGGGTCCCGGCGGTCCGGGAGGCCGACGCTCTCCTCGTCTGGGGCGGCGACGTGCTGTACCTGACCTACTGGCTGCGCCAGTCGGGCCTGGCGGACCTGCTGCCGTCGCTGACTGACACGGTCTATGTGGGGGTCAGTGCCGGGAGCATCGCGGTCACCCCGTACAACTGCGACGCCGAGTTCGACCTCGCGTTCGTCCCTGACGGCAGCGACAGGGCGCAGGACGCCGACCGGGCGCTGGGGCTGGTGGACTTCACCCTGTACCCCCACCTCAACCATCCGGAGATGGAGGACACCGAGCTGTCCACCATCCAGAAGTGGGCGTCCGGAATCCCGGTCCCGACCTACGCCATCGACGACAACACCGCCATCACGGTGGTCGATGGCAATGTCGACGTCATCTCCGAAGGCGACTGGAAACTGATCAACCCCTGACCGGGTTGTCCCCTCAGCCGCACCGGCCCCTCGACGTGGTCGCCGCGCTCGCCGGTGGCCCGGCCGGGAGCGTGCGGCCGCCGGCTCGATAATGGGCGGATGCCGCTGCTCGTCGTACCCGCGCTGCCCGCCGGCAGCCTCGCCGCCCAGGAGCAACCCCACCTTCCGGTACGCCCCGGGGTGGCGTTGCGGCCGTGGCGTGACGACGACGCCCCGGCCGTGCGGGCTGCCTTCGACTGTCCGGTGATCCAGCGATGGCACGTGCGTCGTCTCGACAGCGACGACGAGGCACGGTCGTGGACAGCGCAGTGGGCCGGCCGTTGGCGCGACGAGAGCGCCGCCAGTTGGGCGCTCGTCGACGCCGACGACCAGCCCGTCGGTCAGGTGGGGTTGCGCGACGTGCTGCTGACCGAGGCGTCGGCGCAGGTGTCGTACTGGCTGATGCCCGCCGCGCGCGGTCGAGGGCTCGCCACCGAGGCGCTGCTCGCCATGACCCGATGGGCCTTCACCCGGGGCGGGTTTCACCGGCTCGGGTTGGAGCACTCGACCGGCAACGTGGCGTCCTGCCGGGTGGCTGGGCGGGCCGGGTTCACCGTCGAGGGCGTGGCCCGAGGGTCGGTGCGCCACGCCGACGGCTGGCACGACATGCACCTGCACGCACGACTGGCTTAACGGGCCTCGGCCCAGCCGACGAAACGCGGGGTCAGGTCGGGCAGCGCCACGACGGCCGCGACGGCAGGTGCTCGCGGCGCTGGGGCATCAGACGGCCCGCGCAGCGGTCCGACGCCGCGCGGGGGCGGGCCGCGCGCCTCGCCGGGTGCTTGCCGCCGTACGCCCGCGCGCAGCACGAACAGTTCACGTCGGGCCACCGCCTCGCCCTTCGGGTCCAGTTGGTACGCGTCGAGCCAGAGCCAACCGTCGTACGTGTGCCGGACGCCGGCCGGCGTCGTGAGCCGGTGTGGTTCCGGCCGTGGGTCGACCTGGAACGTGAGGCGGTGACGCTGCGGTCGTTCGAGCTGGCGTGGGTGCCCGGGCTGTTGCAGACCGAGGCGTACGCGCGGGCGACCCTGGCCGGCGGGATGCTGGCGGCGGAGGCGGTCGACGAGTTCACCGAGGCGCGCATCGCCCGGCAGGCGATCCTCGCACCGGGAGAGGGCGGGCCTCTGCTGGTGGCCGTGCTGGACGAGGGGGTGCTCCGACGACGTGTCGGCGACGACCGCGCCCTGATGGCCGCGCAACTCGCGTGCCTGCTCGGGCACGCCGAGGCGGGCACCGTGCAGTTGCACATCGTTCCGGCGGACGCGCCCAGCTATCCCGGGCTCGACGGGCCGTTCACCATCGCGGACATGCCGGACGGTTCCCGGGTCGCCCACGTCGACAGCGCGGCCCAGGCGCAGATCCTGGATCAGCCATCGGACCTTGTTAATCTGGAGCGACGGTGGGAGCGGATCCGCGGCGAGGCACTGCCGCGCGGGCGTTCCCTGGCACTCCTCAGGGAAGCGGAAGCAGCATGGACATGACCGGCGCGCGGTGGCGGAAGAGCACGAGGAGCGGCGGCAACGGCGGCAACTGTGTCGAGGTGGCCGACAACCTGCCGGGTGTGGTGCTCGTTCGGGACACGAAGGATCGCGACGGCGCGACGCTGGCGTTCCGCCCCGAGTCGTGGCGGCGCTTCGTCGCGCAGGCCCGCCACGCCGGCTGACCTCGCTAGCGCACGCCGGTGGGCTCGGCCGGTTGCGGTTGCGGGGTCGCCGGCCAGGTGAGGCGGCGTACGCCGGGGACGAGCGCGGTGCCCGCGCAGGAGGCGAGGACCAGCAGGCCGGCGACGGCCAGCGGGACGGGTGCGCCGAACGCGTCGGCGGCCAACGGCGCCAGCGCGTAGCCCAGCGGCATGGCGCCCAGCGACACCAGCCAGTCGTACGAGGTGACCCGGGCCAGCACCTCCGGCGGGAAGTGGTGCTGCACGACTGTCTCCCACACCGGGTTGAGGTAACCGAGGGCGGTCAGCGCCACCGCGTAGGCGGCGATCACCACGGGGGCGGGCGCGGCGACGGCGAGCAGGAACAGCGGCGCGGCGTAGCAGGCCAGGCCGAGGTTGGCCAGCAGCACCGGCCGGTGCAGCCGGACCCGCCCGGCCAGCAGCGACCCGGTGAGCATGCCGATCGCGCCGGCCTGCAACAGCAGCACCCAGGTCGCCTCGCCGCCGAGTCGGTCGATGGCGACGGCCGGGCCGAGGGTCATCAGCACGGCGGCGGCGCCGTTCCACACGCCGTGCCCGAGCAGGCTGGTCCAGAACCAGTCGCGGGCGCGTACCTCGCCGAAGCCGTGCCGCAGGTCGGCGAGGACGGAACGGCGGGGCACCGGCACGTGGCGGACCCGCACCAGCGCGAGCAGCGCGGCGCTGAGCGCGAACGACGCACCGTCGAGGATGAACGCCCAGCCGGGCCCGGCGGCCCAGATCAGCGCGCCGGCCAGCGCCGGCCCGGCGAGGCGACTGGTGTTGGCGGTGATCCCCATCAGGGCATTGGCCCGCTGCCGGTCGGCCGGTTCGACGGTGCCGGCGACCAGCGGAGACGCTGTCGGAATGGCGAAGGCCGAGGCGACGCCGCCCAGCGCCGACGCCACCACGACGGTGCTCAGCGACGGGTCGCCGCCGAGCAGCTCGACGCCGACCGCGATCTGGGCAGCGCAGCGGACCAGGTCGGCCAGCAGGGCGACCCGGCGGGCGTCGAACCGGTCGGCCACGACACCACCGAACGGCAGCAGGAGCAGCCGGGGGACAACGGCGGCGGCGAGGACGACGGCCAGCGCGCCGGTGGAGCCGGTGGCGCGCAGCACGGCCAGCGCCAGCGCGGCGGGCACCACCGCGTCGCCGATGGCGGAGATGCTGCGACCCAGGAACAGCAGCCGGAAGGAGTGGTTGCGCAGGGGGTGAGCCATGACCCGGAGCATAGTTCGACATCGAATATTTCGGCAACGAATATTTTGTCGCTGAGGTAAGCTGGCGCGGTGACCACCACCCCGGACACCGTCG
>NZ_JAGPXZ010001391.1:0-644 GCF_018070305.1 Micromonospora sp. M51
AGACGCGCTGGCCGTCGGACCCCCGGCCAGCGCGTCACGTCGCATTGCATTCATTGACATAAATTCCACAAAGGTCATACGATTCGCTGCGAATCGATTCGCCGCCACCACTGACCTGGCGCATCGACAATCCCCCTCGCCTCCACGACTTCCGAGGAGCACCCCGTGCGAACCCCGTCCCCCATCGGGCCAGGAAAGGCCCGTGACCTCATCCCGAGACGTCGTCGCGCCCGACGGCTGACCGCCGTGGCGGGCGCTCTGGTCGGCGTTCTCGTCGGCATCGGCGCCACCCCGGGCGCCTCGTCGCCGTCCGCCGAGGCGGCCGCCGCGCCGCTGGCGGCCGCCATCCAACCGGGGCAGAGCACCCCCATCGTCGGCACCGCATCCGGCCGCTGCCTCGAAGTGCCCAACTCCAGCACCACCAACGGCACCCAGACGCAACTCTGGGACTGCAACGGCAGCGCCAGCCAGAGCTGGACCTGGACGTCGACAAAGCAACTCCAGGTGTACGGCAACAAGTGCCTGGACGCCTCCGGCCGGGGCACCACCAACGGCACCCAGGTGATCATCTGGGACTGCAACGGCCAGAACAACCAGCAGTGGAACGTCAACAGCAACGGCACCGTCACCGGCGTGCAGTCCGG
>NZ_JAGPXZ010001392.1:0-640 GCF_018070305.1 Micromonospora sp. M51
TGACCGGTGAGCAGCTCTGGGAGGTACCCCCGCTGCCCGTGCCGCACGACGGTGACCTGGACACGGTCCGGCGCTCGGCGGCGGCCCGGTTGTTCGCCGCCCGCGCCGCCGCGCAGCAGAGCGGTTTCCGCCTCGACGGGCAGAGCGCGGCGGCCGTGGCCCAGCTCTGCCGTCGCCTCGACGGCCTCCCGCTGGCGCTGGAACTGGCCGCGACCCGGGTACGCGCGCTGGGCGTGCGCGGCGTGGTGGACCGGCTCGACGACCGGTTCCGGCTGCTCACCACCGCGCAGCGGGACGTGCCACCCCGGCAGCGGACGCTCACCGCCGTGATCGCCTGGAGCTGGGACCTGCTGGACGAGCCCGACCGGACGGTGCTGGCCCGACTGGCGGTGTTTCCGGACGGGTGCACCCCGCAGGCCGCCGAACACGTCTGCCGCACCGACCTGGACACCCTGGCTCGACTGGTGGACCGGTCGCTGGTGGTGCTCGACGACTCCGGCGCGGCCCCGCGCTACCGGCTGCTCGAATCGGTGGCCGCGTTCTGCCTGGAGCGCCTGAGCGACGCCGACGAGGTCCGCGCCCGGCACGCCGCCTACTACACCGAGCTGGCCGAGCGCGCCGACCCCGGGCTGCGCGGGGC
>NZ_JAGPXZ010001393.1:0-639 GCF_018070305.1 Micromonospora sp. M51
GGGGTGCTGGTGGGTGTCCTGGCCGTCGGCGCGCTGGCCGCCGTCGAGGTGACGCTGGCGCTGGTCACGGCGGCCCGGCAGTGGACGCAGCTGCGGCCCGGCCTGACCCGGGTGGCCGACCTGCTCGACGCGGAGCCGCCGACCGCGCCGCCCGCGACCGGTCGTACCGACCTGGCCGGCCCGCACGAGCTGCGCTTCGTCGACGTGACGGTGCGGTACCGGGCCGGCGCGGCGCCCGCGTTGGACGGGGTCAGCCTGGACCTGCCGGCGGGACGCCGGATCGCGGTCGTCGGCCCGAGTGGCGCCGGCAAGAGCACACTGGCCGCAGTGCTGACCGGCACCGTCCGGCCCGCGTCCGGCCGGGTCACACTCGACGGTCACGACCTTTCGGCGTACGCCGAGGAGGCGCTTCCCCGCGCGGTCGGCGGGCTGCTGGCCGAGGCGTACGTCTTCCACGCCACGGTGC
The DNA here is from genome assembly GCF_018070305.1 of Micromonospora sp. M51. Lineage (NCBI taxonomy): Bacteria > Bacillati > Actinomycetota > Actinomycetes > Micromonosporales > Micromonosporaceae > Micromonospora > Micromonospora sp. M51. The sequence goes on from NZ_JAGPXZ010001393.1 coordinate 467, forward strand.
GGGAGAATCTGCTGCTCGGGCGGCCCGCAGCGGGCGAGGAGGAGCTGACCGCCGCCACCGCCGCCGCCGGTCTGCTGGACTGGGTCCAGGCCCAGCCGGCCGGCTGGGACACAGTGGTCGGCGAGGAGGGCGGGCAGCTCTCCGGTGGGCAGCGGCAGCGGCTGGCGCTCGCC
>NZ_JAGPXZ010001394.1:0-637 GCF_018070305.1 Micromonospora sp. M51
GCGCGGCGAACTGGATCTCGTCTACCAGCCGGTGGTCGACCTGGCCGACGGGCAGCCGGTGGGCGCGGAGGCGCTGCTGCGGTGGCGCAGCCCGGTGCTCGGCACGGTGCTGCCGGCCGAGCTGCTGCCGGTCGCCGAGGACCTTGACCTGGTCGGCGAGTTGGAGTGGTGGGTGCTGGATCGGGCCTGCCGGCGATTGTCCGACTGGTCGGTGGGCGCCCGGGAGCTGTGGATGGCGGTCAACGTGACGACCCGGGAGCTGACCACTCCCGACTTCGTGCAGCGGCTCGCGGCCGTGCTGGCCGCGCACGGGGTGCCGCCGGAGCGGCTGGTGGTGGAGGTGAGCGAGCCGAGGGTGGCCGGTGACCTGTCGACAGTGGTGGCCCGGTTGGCCGGGCTCCGGTCGCTGGGCGTGCGCACCGCGTTGGACGATTTCCGGGCCGAGCACGCCTCCCTGGCGCAGCTTCGCCGACTGCCGATCGACCTGCTCAAGGTGGGCCCGGAGCTGGTGGGCGCACGGCCGGACGGGCAACCACCGCTGATCGACGTGGTGGTCAACGTGGGCGAGCGGCTGGGCGTCGAGATCGTCGCCGAGGAGTTGGAGTCGTCGACCCAGGTCGAGGGGGCACGCCGGGGC
>NZ_JAGPXZ010001395.1:0-635 GCF_018070305.1 Micromonospora sp. M51
CCATCGCGGCGAGCACCGGCGGCACCGGTCCGACCGCACCGGCGAAGGCATCCGCCGGAATGTGGTCGATCATCACCGCGTAGTAGACCCCGAGCCAGGCGAACATCGTGGCGATCACCCCGACTCGCAGTCGGCGCGACAGCTGGCGGTCCTGCCCCCAGGCGCCGACGGTGTAGATGGCGCAGAACAGGGCCCAGGGGGAGAACTGCGTCTCGGGTGCCGATCGTGCCTGCGCGGCGATGAACATCACCGCGACGACCAGCAGGGTGGCGGCCGGCCACCGTCGTCGCCAGATCAGCGGCAGGGTCACCGCGACGGTCCAGAACAGTTGCTCCGGCCCGGACGGCGGCGGGCCCAGCAGGAACGCCCCGGTGCTGCGGGCCAGGGTGAGGCTCACCAGGGCCAGCCCGGTCATCCCCAACCCGAGCCACAGGTCGTTGCGGCGCTGCTCGGCCGTTGGACCGGGGCGGTGCCATTCCCCCTGCGGTGCGGCGGTCATCCGAGAACGATGCCACGTGCCCGCCCGGGCGGGGTCGGCGGGCGGGTCACTGCCGGCCAACGGGCGGGCGGCGCGGCGCGGGGTACGCGCCTGGCCGCCGTCTGAGGGTGTCGCTCACGCCGTCTGGCGTCGGGTC
>NZ_JAGPXZ010000144.1:0-10479 GCF_018070305.1 Micromonospora sp. M51
ATCAACGCCGGCGTTGATCGACCTCGTCGAGCCGTACTGGGCGATGGAGTAGAGCTGGTCGCACGCGGCGCGGGCCGGCGCGGAGAGGCCGGGGCCCTCCTGGCCGAACAGCAACACGCAGTCGCGTGGCAGGGTGCCGGTCTCCAGCGGACGCGACCCGGGCAGGTTGTCGATGCCGAACACCGGCAGGTGCCGCCCGGCCGCCCAGGCGACGAACTCCTCGATCGTCTCGTGGTGCCGTACGTGCTGGTACCGATCGGTCACCATCGCACCGCGCCGGTTCCACCGTCGTCGTCCGACAATGTGCACCTCGGCGGCGTTGAACGCGTTGGCGTTGCGCACCACAGTGCCGATGTTGAAGTCGTGCTGCCAGTTCTCGATCGCGACGTGGAAGCCGTGCCGGTGCCGGTCCAGGTCGGCGACGATCGCCTCATGCCGCCAGTAGCGGTAGCGGTCGACGACATTGCGCCGGTCCCCCTCAGCCAGTAGCTGCGGGTCGTAACGGGGGTCGTCCGGTGGGTCCCCCGGCCAGGGGCCCACGCCCACCTCAAGCTGGTCGTCGGTCACGGTCATCAGAGGGTACGGACCGCGTCGGCGCCGGCCGCGACGACCTGCCGGTCAGCCCAGGTCGAGCGCGGCACCGAGCCGGTCCAGGAAGCGCCGGTCCGCCGGGCTGGCCGGTGGGTCCACCCGACGCCCGCCGGTGCCGGGCACCGCGCGACAGACCCGGGCCGCGACCGACTGCACCCACTGGCGGTACGCGGCCGAGTCGGCCGGGTCGGCCCGCCGACGGAGGACCCGGCCCGCCGCCCGACAGGCGGCCAGCAGGTCCACCAGGTCGGTCAGCCGCTCGGCGGGTTGCGGGGTGCCGTCGTGACGGGCGTAGATCGCGGCGACCACCGCGCGGACCAGATCACTGTCGGAGGCCCGGCCGGCGGCCACGGCGTCCAGGCCGGCCAGGCCCGCCGCGACCCCACGCTCGATCCGGCCGGGACCGGGCGCCGCCGCGGCCACGAGAACCCGGCCGGGCAGGCCGGTGAGCAGATCCCACTCGGCGGCGGAGTAGACAGCGGTGGTCAAGGGCGTGGCTCGGCGGCCGGCAGAGGACGGCTCTCCCGCTACGGAGTGGCTCATCGGAACCTCCGGCGTCAGCATATGCCCCGAGACGGGCGCCGGGCCCCTTCCCCAGCAGACCCGCGGTCGGGGAAGGAGCCCGGTGTCCGGCGACGGTCGAGCCCGCCGCGACACTCAGCGCGGCTCGGGGAAGCTGGGCCGCTCGGGGTCCACGCCGTCGGGCACCGCAGCTTCCGCGTACTCCCGCTTGGGGACCATGACCTTGCGCCGGAAGACGCAGACCATCGTGCCGTCCTGGTTGTAGCCGCGCGTCTCCACGGACACCACGCCACGGTCGGGTTTCGAGCCGGACTCACGCTTGTCCAGCACCGTGGTCTCGCCGTAGATGGTGTCGCCGTGGAAGGTCGGCGCGACATGCCGTAGCGACTCGACCTCCAGGTTGGCGATCGCCTTGCCACTCACGTCCGGCACCGACATGCCGAGCAGCAGCGAGTAGATGTAGTTGCCGACCACGACGTTGCGCTTGAACTGGCTGGCCGTCGCGGCGTAGTGCGCGTCCATGTGCAGCGGGTGGTGGTTCATGGTGAGCAGGCAGAAGAGGTGGTCGTCGTACTCGGTCACGGTCTTGCCCGGCCAGTGCCGGTAGACCGCGCCGACCTCGAACTCCTCGTAGTAGCGACCGAACTGCATGCTGGTCCCTTCGACGGGCGGCGATGGAGTTCGGCACAGCATGCCTTACCGATGGTTAAGGCGACCGGCGGGGCGCGGTGGCGGCGGAAATGTCACACCTGTCACACGCCCGGGGGGAGACGCAATGAGCGGCGGGGCCCTCCCCGGCACCCGCCGCCCACGCTCTGATGTGAGGAATTCTGCCCTACGCCTGCGTAGGTTCAACAGAGATCGCGGTCACATTTATCTTTTTGTAACATTACTCTCCGTCACCAATGGGAGGTTGATCAGCGATCTCTGCAGGCCGGATACCTCCTTGTCAATGCCCAAGTTACCGATTCGTAGTGCTCAATCGGGTGGATCTCCCTGGAAACGCTCCCATTACCGCAGGTCACGCAAGTGCGTCGTGCACTTGCGATCCGCAGCTCGGGTGTGAACAGACGTACGTCGATGACCCGCAGCGCCCCCCGGCAGCCCCGAGCACGTTTCGTGCCCCACTGCCCGGGAATTCGATACGGTCAGCCCTGGTTCTACGGGACGTAGATAAACCGCGGTGATCGGAGAGTGCAATGGCAACCGTTGAGCTGACCTCGGCGAACTTCGACGAGGTGACCGGCAACGACGGCATCGTCCTGGTCGACTTCTGGGCCGACTGGTGTGGTCCGTGCAAGCGGTTCGCCCCGGTCTACGAGCGCTCCTCGGAGAAGCACCAGAACATCGTCTTCGGGAAGGTCGACACCGAGGCTCAGCAGGAGCTGGGCGCCAAGTTCGACATCCGCTCGATCCCGACGATCATGGCGATCCGGGACGGCGTCATCGTCTTCGCCCAGCCGGGCGCCCTGCCCGAGTCCGCACTGGAGAACCTGATCGAACAGGTCGAGGCGCTGGACATGGACGACGTCCGCAAGCAGCTGGCCGAGCACAACCACTGAGTCGTCCCGCTGACGACACACGAGGCCGGGCCCGACACGGGCCCGGCCTTCGTCGTACCCCCACCCGCGCGCATGATCACCTGCCTGGTCAGGCCGAACTGGCCGTCGGAGGGACCCGAAGCAGTCGGTACATCCCGTATCGTCACGACCCGATGGAGAACCTGACCACCCGCGGGCGCGTGACCCGGCTGGGCGCGACCGCACTGGGTCTCGTCCTGCTCGTCCTCGGCACCTTCTGGGGCAGCGACGACGACTTCCCGTTCGGCCCGTTCCGGATGTACTCCACCTCGAACCCGCCGAACGCACCCGCGCCCGACACCCGCGTCGAGGGGGTGAACACCTCCGGGGCGGTGATCGACCTCGACCAGAACGCGACCGGCATCCGCCGCGCCGAGATCGAGGGTCAGCAGGCCCGCTACGCGGCAGACCCGACGCTGCTCACCGAGGTCGCCGACGCGTACGCCGAACGCCACCCGGACGCCCCCGCGCTGGTCGAGGTCCGCATCGTCATCCGCTGGCACGGCATTCGCGCCGGCCGACCGACCGGTCAACACACCGATGAGACGGTCGTCCGCTGGCAGGCCGCCCGATGAGCCGCTGGTTGACCGAGGCGGTGCCCCGGGGCCGGGTGGCCGCGTTCCGCACCCTGATCTACCTGTTCGTCGCCGCCGACCTGGTGATCTTCACCCCCTGGGTACGCACCCGGGTCAGCGTGCCCGGCGACCTGTACCAACCGCTCCTGATCGGCCGTCTGCTCCCACTGCCGACGCCGACCGAGACGCTGGTGACGGTGATCTTCTGGGCGTTGCTGCTGCTCGCCCTCCTCGCTGCCACCGGACGGGCGCCCCGACTGCTCGGCTGGGCGGTGTGCGCGCTGTACCTGGAGTGGATGATCATCGCGATGAGCTACGGGAAGGTCGACCACGACCGGTTCGGGCTGCTCGTCGCGCTGGCCGTGCTGCCCACCGCCGGTCGCGCCCGCCACGGCGACACCACCCGCACCGAGGCCGGCGGCTGGGCCCTGCGCGTCACCCAGATCGCGGTGATCTGCACGTACTTCCTGGCCGCCTTCGCCAAGCTGCGCTTCGGCGGTCTGGACTGGCTGACCGGCTCGGTCCTGGCCCGCGCGATCATCCGGCGCGGCACCGACCTGGCGGACCTGATCGCCCAGGTGCCGTACCTGCTCATCGTCGCCCAGTTCGGCATCGTGGCGTTCGAGCTGCTGAGCCCGGTGGTCTTCCTGCTGCCACCCCGTTGGCGACTCGCCATGGTCGGCTTCTTCTACTCGTTCCACGCGGTCACCATCGCGACCATCACGATCTCGTTCGCACCGCACCTGGCCGCGATGACCAGCTTCCTACCGCTGGAACGGGTACGCCCGCTGGTCTGGGCCCGTCGGCTCGTCGGCCGCGACACGTCCGGTTCGGCACCGACGGACGCCCCGGAGACGAGCCCGGCGGACACCGACACCGGGCCGGTGCCACCCGACCGGGGTCCGGTGGGAGCCGGCGCGGAGCGGGCGTTCGACGATCAGGCTCCGGTGCTCGGGCGACCGGCCGGGCCGTAGAGCCGCTCCCGCGCCTCCTGCGGCAGGGAACAGGCCGCAGTGCCGCCCGGCAGGCGGTGCCGGTTACGCGCCACCCAGCGGTACACCGGCCAGGCCGCAGCCCGTACCGGAGGGATCCGCAGGCCGGCACCGGCGACCCGCCAGAGCGGACCACTCGCGGCGAGCAGCTTCGCGATGGCGTCCGGGCCGGCGGCACGCGCGCCGTCCGCGCCGACCCACTGCACGGCCTCCTCGCACTCGGCCACGGTGAGGCCGAGCGCGTCCAGGTCGGCGAACTGCCACGGCACCACCCGCGCGGTGGTGGGGATGCGGCGCTCGATGAACTGCGCGCAGCTCGTGCAGAACGCGCAGTCCCCGTCGTAGACGAAGGTCGACGTCTCCATGGCCTCCATCCTCCCCTCTCCGACCGCCCGGACGCCCACCGGTGTACGGCGGGTCACTTGCGCTCACCTCGTACACGTGTTCGAATAGTGCCCATGCGCTGGGACAACCTCACCGCTCCCCCGGTCGAGGGAGACCCCGAGCGGGCAGCGCCAGCGACGCCACCCCTGCCGCTGGCGCTGCCCGGCGCCGTCGCCCGCACCTTCGACACCCCCGAGTTCGCCGGGATGACCTTCTACGAGGTGCAGGCCAAGTCCATCCTCAACCGGGTGCCCGGGCAGTCCCGCGTCCCGTTCGAGTGGACGATCAACCCGTACCGGGGCTGTTCTCATGCATGCCGTTACTGCTTCGCGAGAAACACTCACACTTACCTCGATCTCGACGCCGGCGCGGACTTCGACCGGAAGGTGATCGTCAAGGTCAACGCCGGCGAGCTGGTCCGGCGGGAGCTGGCCGCGCCGAAATGGCGGGGTGCGCACGTGGCGATGGGCACCAACGTGGACTGCTACCAGCGCGCCGAGGGCCGCTACCGGCTGATGCCGCAGATCATCGCCGCGTTGCGGGACTTCGCCAACCCGTTCTCGATCCTCACCAAGGGCACGCTGATCCTGCGCGACCTGCCGCTGCTGCGTCAGGCCGCCGAGGTGACAACGGTGGGCATCTCGTTCTCGGTGGGGTTCGTCGACGAGCACCTCTGGCGCACCGTCGAGCCGGGCACACCGCACCCCCGCCGCCGGTTGGACGCCGTCCGGGCGCTCACCGACGCGGGTTTCTCCGTCGGCGTGCTGATGGCCCCGATCCTGCCCGGCCTCAGCGACAGTGACGAGTCGATCGAGGCCACCGTGTCGGCGATCGCCGCCGCCGGTGCGACCAGCGTGACCGCCCTGCCCCTGCACCTGCGTCCGGGCGCCCGGGAGTGGTACGCGCACTGGCTCGCCCGCGAGCACCCGCACCTCGTGCCCCGCTACCGCGAGCTCTACCGGGCCGGCGCGTACGCCCCGCAGGCGTACCAGCGGGAGTTGACCGCGCGGGTGCGAATCGCCTCCCGCCGGCACGGGCTGCACCGCGGGGAGCGGGGCGACAACCGCACCCTGCCCGAGCCGCCGCCACCGTCGGCAGCCGAGCAGCTGACACTGCTGTAGTCGGAGCTACAGTCGGCGGGTGCGTACCGCTCAGCAGATCCTCGCCGACTCCGCCGTGATCGCCGTCGTGGGCGCGTCCCGCGACCCCACCAAGGCCGCGCATGGCGTGCCATTGCAGATGCAGCGACACGGCTGGCGGATCATCCCGGTCAACCCGTCGGTCGATGAACTCTTCGGGGAGCGGGCGTACAAGACTCTCGCGGACATCCCGCACCCGGTCGACCTGGTGAACGTGTTCCGGCCGGCGGCCGACGCCGTGCAGGTCGTCCGCGACGCGGCGACGATCGGTGCCCCGGCGGTCTGGCTGCAGTTGGGCATCGTCTCGGCCGAGGCGCGGCGGATCGCCGAAGAGGCTGGCATGGACTACGTGGAAGACCGCTGCCTGGCCGTGGAACGCGCCGTGAACGCGCTAACCCGCCTGACCTGACCCCCCACCCCCGCGATCTTGCACTTTCGGTCGCCGTTTCGCCCCGTTAAGCGGGTTATGTGACGACAGGAAGTGCAAGATCGCGGAGGTAAAGGGGATCAGATCTTGTACTCCTTGAGGAGGCCTCGGCTGATGATGGTCTTCTGGATCTCCGAGGTGCCCTCGCCGATGAGCAGGAACGGGGCCTCGCGCATCAGCCGCTCGATCTCGTACTCCTTGGAGTAGCCGTAGCCGCCGTGGATGCGGAACGCCTCCTGGACGACCTCGGCGCAGTATTCCGAGGCGAGCAGCTTGGCCATGCCGGCCTCGACGTCGTTGCGCTGACCGGCGTCCTTGAGCCGGGCGGCGTTGACCATGAGGGCGTGCGCGGCCTCGATCTTCGTGCCCATCTCGGCGAGCTTGAACGCGATCGCCTGGTGCCTGGCGAGCGGCTGGCCGAAGGTCTTGCGCTGCTGGGCGTACTGCACTGCCAGCTCGAAGGCGCGGATGGAGATGCCGCAGGCGCGGGCGGCCACGTTGACCCGGCCCACCTCGATGCCGTCCATCATCTGGTAGAAGCCACGGCCCACCTGGTCAGCGCCGCCGAGGATCGCGGAGTCGGGCACCGTCACCCCGTCGAGCACCATCTCGGTGGTCTCGACGCCCTTGTAACCCATCTTCTCGATCTTGCCGGGAATGGTCAGGCCGGGAGCGGTCTCGCCGAAGCCCGGCTCCTTCTCGAGCAGGAAGGTACTCATGTTGCCGTAGACGGACCCCGCGCCGGTGTCGGTCTTGACCAGGGTGGCCACCACCGAGGAGTACGCCCCGTTGGTGAGCCACATCTTCTGCCCGTTGAGCACGTAGCTGTCGCCGTCACGGACGGCCCGGGACTTGATCGCCGAGACGTCGGAGCCGGTCTCGGGCTCGGACATGGAGAACGCTCCGCGCACCTCGCCGGTGGCCATCTTCGGCAGGAGGCGGGCCTTCTGCTCGGCGGAACCGTGCTGGGAGATCAGGTACGCCACGATGAAGTGGGTGTTGACGATGCCGGAGATCGACATCCAGCCTCGGGACAGCTGCTCCACCACGAGCGCGTAGGTGAGCAGCGATTCGCCGAGCCCGCCGTACTCCTCGTCGATGGTGAGGCCGAAGAGCCCCATCTCGCGCATGCCGTCGAGAATGTCGGTGGGGTACTCGTCGGCGTGCTCCAGCCGCTGCGCGTGCGGGATGATCTCCTTGTCCGCGAAGTCCCGAACGGTCTCCAGGATCGACTGTTGCACATCGGTCAGGCCGGGCGTCTGGGCGAGTCGAGCCATCACAGCCTCCGGGGATCCGCGCACTACTCGTGGGTAACTGAACGCTGGGTCAGTATCGGTCTCTCGGGTCGGCGAGGCCAAGGTGACCAGTCCACACAACCGCTGTGAAAAGGTTCACCGCTGCGGGTAGCGTCCGGCAAGAGGGACTTTTCCGGCACCGGCAGGAGGAGGACAGCTGTGAGCCACCCGCCGCCGTCGGGACCACCCGGCGACGAGCCGCCGCCGTCGCCCTACGAACCACCAGCTGACCAGTCGCCGTACGCGCCACCGCCGGCCGGCCAACAGCCGTACGCGCCGCAGCCGGACCAGCCGGCGTACGAGCTACCAGCGGAACGTTCACCGTACGGGCCACCCGGCGACCAGCCGTCGTACGGTGGCCAGCGGCCGCAGCAGTCGGCGCACTGGAGCCAGCAGCCGCCGTACCCCCCGCAGGGCCCCTACGGTCAGTACGGCCCACCGCCGTCCGGGCCGGGGCAGCGCACCAACGTGCTGGCGATCCTGTCGCTGGTGTTCGCCTTCGTGTTCCCACCGGCCGGCGCCGTCCTCGGCCACGTGGCCAAACGGCAGATCCGCACCAGCGGCGAGGACGGCGACCAGCTCGCCACCTGGGGGCTGATCCTGGGCTACGTCTTCACCGGGCTCACCGTGCTGGCCTGCTGTGGCTGGCTGGCGCTGGTGGCCTTCGCCAACAACGGCGACAGCGGCGGCTACTGACCGACGCGCGGGTGCGGAGCGTTCCGGTCAGCGGAAGCGGGCCTCGCGGACGCTGTTGCCACCGTCCACCACCAGCATCTGCCCGGTGATGTACGAGGCGGCCGGCGAGCAGAGGAAGCTGATCGCCGCGGCGACCTCGTCCGGCGTGCCCGGTCGCCCCACCGGCGTGCCCAGCCCCTGCTTGATCTCGGCCATGGTGGACGCCGCTGTGTAGATGGTGCCGGGCGCCACCGCGTTCACCGTCACGCCGTCGGCGATCATCTCCATGGCCAGGGCCCGGGTCAGCCCGACCACCCCGGCCTTCGCCGCGGCGTACGCGGCCTCGGTGGGCAGGGCGTTGACCGGGCCGGCAGTGGCCGCCAGGTTGACGATCCGACCCCAGCCCCGCTCGGCCATTCCCCCGATGAACGCCCTGCTGCACAGGAACGCGGTGGAGAGGTTGCGGTCGATCTCGCCACGCCACTCGTCGTAGCTCAGCTGGGCCACCGGTCGCAGCACGCCCTGGCTGGCCCGACTGGCCAGGCCGGCGTTGTTGACCAGCACCTCGACGTCACCCAACTGCTCGGCGACCGCGTCGGCCAGTGCGCCGACCTCGGACTCGTCGGTCAGGTCCGCGACGAAACCGGTCACCCCCAGCTCGGTCGCCCGCTCGTGGATGCGTCGGGTGGTCGACACGATGGCCACCCGGGCACCGAGGTCGGCGAGTCGCCGGGCTGTCGCGTACCCGATGCCGTCCGGGCTGCCCGCCCCGGTGACCAGGGCGACCCGCCCGTCGAGACGCATGGTCACCGGATCGGCGAGCGCGACCGGCTCGTCGCTGCCCGAGCTGCCCGCCGGGGCGGCCGTCCGGGCCCGCCGGGCCGCGCCCGGACGGCTGACGTCCCGTCGGGGTCGACTGCCGGAGCGGTCCGCGGCGCGCGCGTCGAATGCCATGCCAGGGATCCTGCCCGTTACGACCGGCCCGGGCAACGCGGCACCCGGAAGCAGGGGCATCGGGTTTGGGTGGCTGTGGCTACCCTGTCTCCGCACCCGACCTGACGGAGAGTTCGCATGACAAATCCCCCGCCGCCCGGCAACTGGAGCGATCCCACCTGGTCGGCCCCGCCATCGAGCCCCACACCCGACCCGACCCTGGTGGCCGGTCAGCCGGTGCCCCCGCAGCCTGGCCCGGTCGACCCGTACGGCCCGACAAACCCGTACGCCCCGGTGAACCCGTACGCCCCGGTCGACCCGTACGCCGGCGCGCAGGCGCCCGCCACCCAGCCGATGGCCGAGTACGCCCCGCCCGGGTACGCCCCGGCCGGCTACCCGCAGCAGTACCCCGGCTACGGCTACCCGCAGCCGCCGAAGACCAACGGACTGGCCATCGCCGCGTTCGTGCTGGCCATGATCGGTTTCACGTCCTGCATCACCGCGCCGATCGGCGCGATCCTCGGGCGCGTCGCCCAGAAGCAGATCCGCATCAGCGGCGAGGGCGGCGCGGGGATGGCGAAGGCCGCCATCATCATCGGCTGGATCCTCACCGGGTTCCTGGTGCTGGTGCTCGCCATCTACGCCGCCGCGATCATCTACGCGATCGCGACGAGCAACGACAGCGGCAGCTACTGACCGACGGGCGGGACGGCGTACCGCCGATTGTCGAGCCGGGTCGACAAGCCGGCGGCCGCCGTCCCGGCCCGGCCCGTCACTGCGCCGGCGGGGTGAACGACGAGGTACGGCTCATCCCGGCGGCCCGGCCCTTCGCGGCGACCACCAGCGCCATCTTGCGGGACGCCTCGTCGATCATCTCGTCGCCGAGCATCACCGCGCCGAGCTTGCCGCCGGCCTCCGAGGTGTAGTGCTCGTACGCGTCGAGGATCAGCTCGGCGTGGTCGTAGTCGGCCTGCGCCGGCTGGTAGACCTCGTTGGCGGCGTCGATCTGGCCGGGGTGCAGCACCCACTTGCCGTCGAAGCCCAGCGCGGCCGAACGCTTGGCCACCTCACGGAACCCGTCCACGTCGCGGATCTGCAGGAACGGGCCGTCGATGGCCTGCTTGTCGTGCATCCGGGCGGCCATCAGGATCCGCATCAGGATGTAGTGGTACGGGTCGCCCGGGTAGTCCGGGATCAGCGCACCGACCACAAGCGACTTCATGTTGATCGACGCCATGAAGTCGGCCGGGCCGAAGATGATGGTCTCCACCCGGGGCGAGGCGCCCGCGATCGCGTCCACGTTGACCAGGCCGGCGGCGTTCTCGATCTGCGCCTCGATGCCGATCCGGCCGACCTCCAGGCCGAG
>NZ_JAGPXZ010001396.1:0-634 GCF_018070305.1 Micromonospora sp. M51
CCGTCGACGCGAGCTGCCACGGCACGCTGACCACCATCACCCCCGGTTCGAAGAGCAGCCGGCCCTTGAGGCGCAGCGCGCTCTGGTTGTGCAGCAGGTTCTCCCACCACCGGCCGACCACGTACTCCGGAATGAACACGGTGACCACGTCGCGGGGCGACTTGCGGCGGGTGGAGGCGACGAAGTCCAGGATCGGCCGGGTGATCTCCCGGTACGGCGAGTCGACAACGGTGAGCGGGATCGCCATCTCCCGGCGCTCCCAGTCGGCCTGCAGGTCCCGGGTGTCCGACTCGTCGACGTTGACGGTCACCGCGGTCAGCGTGTCCGGTCGGGTGGCGCGGGCGTAGGCGATGGCCCGCAGCGTCGGCTGGTGCAGCTTGCTGACCAGCACGATCGCGTGGTTGCGGGCGGGCAGCACGGCCCGGCCCTCATCCGGCGGCGTCAGCTCCACGGCGATCCGGTCGTAGTGCCGGCGGATGGCCAGCATCAACACGTAGATCACCGCCATCGCGGCGATCGCGATCCACGCGCCGAGCAGGAACTTGGTGATCAGGACGATCACCAACACCGCGCCGGTCAGGCCCGCGCCGAACGTGTTGATGGCCCGCGACCGGTGCATCCGGCGGCGCGCCTC
>NZ_JAGPXZ010001397.1:0-634 GCF_018070305.1 Micromonospora sp. M51
TGCCAGTCCGGCCGCGACCCCGACTACGAGCTGCACCAGCTGCGCCACCTGATCGCCCAACGGGTCGGCATCGTCCTGATCAGCGGTTCCGGCTACGACGACCCACGGATGGAGAGCGCGGCCCGCGCCGAGCTGGCCGCGTTCCAGGACCACGGCGGCCGGGCGGCGGCCATCGGCCGACACGCGCTCGGCGTCGACGCCGTCCTGCCGGACAACGAGGCCGGTGGCCACGCCCTTGCCCAGCACCTGATGGATCTCGGCCACCGGCGGATCGCGGTCGCCGCGGGCAGCGCCGGCCTCACCACCGTCGCCGACCGGCTGGCCGGGGTCTCGGCGGCAGTGCGCCAGCGCGGCCGGTCCCCCGTCGACCTCGCCGTCGTGCACAGCGCCTTCACCCGCGACGGTGGGCGCGCCGCCGCCGAGCGGATCCTCAACGAGCATCCGGAGACGACGGCGATCATCGCGCTCAACGACGTGATGGCCATGGGCGTGCTGTCCACACTGCGGTCCCGCCGGGTGCCGGTGCCCGCGCGGATGTCAGTGGTCGGCTTCGACGACGTCTCCGTGGCCGCCGACCTCGCACCCAGCCTCACCACCATCCGGCTGCCGATGACCGAGATGGGCCGCACGGCAC
>NZ_JAGPXZ010001398.1:0-632 GCF_018070305.1 Micromonospora sp. M51
GCGAAGTCCCAGGGCACGTCGGCGAAACGGACCACCTCGACTCCGGTGATCTCCACGACGCCGGCCAGGGCGTCGTCGTCGTCGACCAGCGCCAGGCGTTCGCCGACGTGCTCCAACTCCTCGCCCTCGTCCGCGTACTCGGCGAGCCGCCCGGCCGTGGCGGTCTTCACCCCGGCCAGCACCAGGGTGTTGAGGGTTGCCCGTAGCTCGCCGGGGGTGCCGAGAGCGAGGGCGCGCAGTTCACCGATCCGAGGCCACATCCTGCCGAGGCTAGGCCAGCACGGGCCGGGACGCTGCCGCAATACCCGTCGCCCCGCTCAGATCAACTGGCCGGCGTAGCCGGGTGCGGTGAGGAGCCGGTCGTCGCCGCTGGCCGCGTACGCGTCGAGGATCGCGTCGGCCAGCTTGACCACGTGCTCGTCGCCGTGCCGGGCCGCGCGGGCGAAGACCTCCGCTGGCGTCGCCGGGGCCACCGTCGGTGGCGCGATGCCGTCGGCCGGGGCGTACACCGAGGTCATGGCCGCCGTCGCGGCCCAGGCCGCGGTGAGGCTTGGCGCCCACAGGGCCCGGTCCAGAGCCGGCAGGGTACGCAGCACAGCGGTCGGCGCGGTCACCGCGTGCACCAGCATGAC
>NZ_JAGPXZ010001399.1:0-626 GCF_018070305.1 Micromonospora sp. M51
GATATGGAGGCCTCACTAGGGGAAAAGAGTGCCGGTTATCGATGGCTGGCTTTGGCGCTGGCTGCCGATGCCGTTAGGTATGCGCAAGGCGAGCAGCTGGTGGCGACATCTGAAAATAACAAGTTTGCTATTACTTCCTTGTCTTCAAAGAAGACGAATTTACCCGACAAAGCTAAGTGGGGCCATACGATACCACCTGTTGTGCACAGCGTTATTGTATCGGGAGGCCTGATGATTTCGTGGCTGTTTTATAATGTGAGTTTTACGCCTAAACCTGAACATATCTCTACGCTGTGGATCGTGGCGAGTATAGCCATTCCTGCAATTATCGCTTTTGGCGCTGGTTTGTCATTGACTGTTTTAGCCGTCAATAAGGCATATCAACATATGGGGTATTGAGCTGAATCTTATTGTATAGACGGGAAGAAGCCGACCGTGAGATCGGCTTCTTCCCTGGTAATACGCAGCCCGGGTGTAAAGATTGGCAAAGTGAAGTTATTTCTTTTTTTTATCGGTTGGCAACTGACCGGCGCGACGTTCTTTGATGTAAGACACCAGGCTGTAAACGGCGACACCCAGTAGAGCGATCGCCACGATAAAGAGCAAGAAACCCGACATAAATTAAC
>NZ_JAGPXZ010001400.1:0-624 GCF_018070305.1 Micromonospora sp. M51
TGGTACGCCGGCACGGCGGCAGCGCCGAGGTGGATCGCTCGGACGACGGCGGCAGCCGGTTCACCGTCCGGCTGCCGAGCCGGATCGAGCGGTCATGACCGACATCCGGGTGCTCGTCGTCGAGGACGAGCCGCTGCTGGCCGAGGCGCACGCCGCGTACACCGAACGGGTTCGGGGTTTTGTGGTGGTCGGGGTGGCGCACACCGCGCGGGCGGCGATGGCGGCCCTGCGCGCCGACCACGGCGGCGGCGTGGACCTCGTACTCCTGGATTTTCGGCTGCCCGACCTGCACGGCCTGGACGTGTGCCGGGCGCTGCGGGCAGCCGGCAGCAGCGTGGACGTGCTGGCCGTGACGTCCGCGCGGGACCTGGCGGTGGTGCGCACCGCCGTGTCCCTCGGGGTGACCCACTACCTGCTCAAACCGTTCACGTTCGCCGCGTTCCGCGACAAGCTGGAGCGCTACGCCGACTACCGCGCCCAGGCGCTCGCCGACGGCGAGGTCGCCGCCCAGCACGAGGTGGACCAGATGTTCGCCACCCTGCGCGGCACCGCCGGGCACAGCCTGCCGAAGGGGCTCGACGCGCAGACCCTTGATCGGGTACGCGCCGCCCTCACCGACGGCAC
>NZ_JAGPXZ010001401.1:0-621 GCF_018070305.1 Micromonospora sp. M51
GTTGACCTCCGCGCCGTCGGAGAGCGTGCTCAACGTGAACGCCCCGGACCTGCCGCACGGGCAGCTTCGCGGGGTGCGGCGAGGCAGCCTGGCCAGCTTCGGCCAGGTGCAGATGACGGTGGCCGAATCCGGCCACGGCTTCGTCCGTACCTCGCTGGAGGAACCGGGGCAGGCCGCACAGCCCGGCACGGACGTGGCGTTGCTGGCCGCCGGGTACGCGTCGGTGACGGCCGTCCGAGCGGTCACCGAGGCGACCGACATCGACCTGACCGGCCTGGACGAGCAGCCCTGACGGGCGCTCAGGCGCCGGGCAGCACCTCGGGGGTGGCGGCGCCGGCGAAGTAGGGCTCCGGGGCGCCGAAGAGGCCGAGCAGGCCCGTCACCCAGAGCTGCCGGTGCACGAACCGGCTCGGCTCGGTGACGACCAGCTTGACGTCGCTGACCTCGGCCGTCTGGAAGCCGGCCACCATGGCGCTGATGCCGACCGAGTCGATGAAGGTGACCAGCCTCATGTTGAGTTCGATGCGCAGCGGCCGGCCCTTGGCCAGCACCTCCGCGATCGCTTCGCGCACCTCGTACGCGGTGTCGACGTCGATTTCGCCCCGTGGGGCGATCTCCACG
>NZ_JAGPXZ010000145.1:0-10431 GCF_018070305.1 Micromonospora sp. M51
CTCTCGGTGCCGGCCGCGGTGTCCCCCGCCGCCAGGTCGAGGGACTTCCCGTCGGCCGCGCGCACCGCCACCGCCGTGATCTCCGTTGCGGCGCGCTGCGGCAGCGCCGTGCCGGGGGCGGTGCCGGACTTGATGGCCTGCCACGCCGCCAGCGGCACGTACGCCACGTCCACGTGCCCGAAGGTGTCCTGCTGTTCGGTGACGCCGACGACCCGCAGCCGGGTGCCCAGCCGGTCGATGGTGACGACGTCGCCCATCTGCAGGCCCGCGTCCAGCGCCGTGGGGCTCACCACGATGCCGTCCTCGGTGCCCAGCCGGTCACCCTGGCTGACCGGGGGCGACAGGAACGAGTCGGGCTGGACGCCGAACAGCGCCAGGTCGACCTCGGTTCCCCGATCGGTACGCGTGTTCACGAGCGTGTTGCCGAACGGCGTCGCGTCGGCGACGCCCGGCTGGTCGGCCCACTCGTCCACCGCCGTCATGTCCACCACGCTGCGGGAGAACGCGGAGTCGCGCTGCACGTCCTGCGCGAAGGCGAAGGACGTGACCGGCAGGTTCTGCAGCCCGGACACACCGTCGCGGACCAGCCCGACCGACAGCCCGGACAGCATCACCATCAGCACGGCGATCAGCGCGATCACCGCGCCCATCAGAGCGAACCGCAACCGGGCGAAGTTGAGTTCACGAATCGCGAGGAACATCAGCGCGCGCCCTCGTAAATTGTCGACATCATGTCGGCATGTTATCAACAGCGTGTCGGCAAATATCACACCGCAGCTGTCGACCCCACCACACCGCAGCCTGCGGAAGTGGCCCCACCACGGACGCCATCCAGGCCCGCATCGATCAGGCGGGAACCGCCGCCCGACGTGGGTGATCAGGCGACGGCCGCCCGACTGGTGGTGATCAGGCAGCGACGGCCGCCCGACGTGGTGCTCAGGCGGCGTCGAGGACGCGGCGGGCCACGGCGTGGGTGTCCGCCCCGAACAGCACCAGGCGGGCCTCGGCGACGGTGGCGGGGGTGGCCGTGCGCAGCACCGACAGGGCCTGACGGACCGCGTCGTCGACCGGCCAGCCGTAGATGCCAGCGGAGATCAACGGGAAGGCGAGCGTCACCGCGCCCAGCTCGTCGGCCACCCGCAGGCTGTTGGCGTAGCAGTCCCGCAGCAGCGCCGAGCGGTCCTCGTCGGCCGACCAGACCGGCCCGACGGTGTGGATGACCCAGCGGGCCGGCAGCTCACCGGCTGTCGTCGCCACGGCCTGTCCCGTGGGCAGACCCCGGCCGTACCGGGACGCCCGCAGGGCCCGGCACTCGGCCAGGATCGCCGGGCCGCCACGGCGGTGGATGGCACCGTCGACCCCGCCGCCGCCGAGCAGGGACGAGTTCGCGGCGTTCACGACGGCGTCCACCCGCTGTGCGGTGATGTCCCCCTCGATCAGGACGATCTCCACGTCAGCGCTCCCCGACCGGCCGACCGGTGGCCGATGCGGCCAGCGGGCCGTCGATCGGCTGGCCGAGCGAACGGCGGGCCAGCAACGCCGCGCCGGCCACCGCCGCCGGCATGACCAGCACGGCACCGAGCGGGATCAAGAAGCAGAGGAACACCGCCACCCCGAACCCGAGGGCGGTGGGACGGTCGGCCTTCAGGATCGCCCGACGCTGCGGCAGCCGCATTCCCCGGCGGTAGAACGGCGCCCCGACAAGCTCCACGGCGAGGAACCAGCCGCCCACCGCCGCCCCGATCACCGGGACGACCGTCTGGCCGACCACCGGGATGAAACCGGCGAGGAAGAGGGGGATGCCAACCAGCGCGGTGAGCGCCACCAGGCGTACCGAGTCGGCGACGCTGCGGCGCAGCGACGACCAGAACGGCACGTCCACCGCGCCCGGTGTGCCGCCGTAGCGCTGCTCGACCTGCTCGGAGATCTTCTCGTAGAACGGGTCTCCGATGACCAGGGTGACAGCGGTGAAGGTGAGCACTGCCAGCAGGCCACCGACCCCGAGGAAGGCCAGTCCGGCGATCACCCGGACCAGGCTGCGGGCGGTACTCGACCAGTCGTCGGCGAACGGTGTGACGAGCGCGGCGAGGTCGTCCACGAAGTACACGAGGGTGGCGAACGCCGCCACGAAGAGCGCGCCGGAGATCAGGGCCGGCACGACGCCGAGCAGCATCAGCCCCGGGCTGCGGACATAGAGGCCCAGGCCACGCAGGAGCAGGCCGGCCCCGGCGAGGAAACGTCCGGCGGCCCCGGTAACCGGGCTGGCGACTCTGCTGACATCCACGATCGAGCAGCCTAACGAGCGGTCGTCGAATCCGCCGGGTGCAGCACTAGCAACGACACCCGCGTCGCACATCAACCGGTTGACGGATGGATGTGGTCAACCGGGGTCACCGGTGATCATCGCCGACCGGTCGATTCGCCGCCGGGCCACCCCGACAACCCTTGAGGGGTACGGGAAAAGCGGCGAAAGGGCGGCGAGATGCCGGTCATCGAGGTGACCAGACTGCACAAGCGATACGGCGATCTGGTGGCGGTGGACGAGGTGTCGTTCGCTGTGGAGGCGGGTGAGATCTTCGGTGTCCTCGGCCCGAACGGCGCGGGCAAGACCACCACCGTGGAGTGTGTCGCCGGGCTGCGCGTTCCCGACGGGGGCGGGGTGTCGGTCCTCGGGCTCGACCCCCGCCGGGACGCGGCCCAGCTACGCCAGCGGGTCGGTGTGCAACTTCAGGAGAGCCAACTGCCGGACCAGCTCCGGGTGGCCGAGGCCCTGGAGATGTACGCGTCGTTCTATCGCGATCCGGCCGACCCGGCCGAGCTGATCGAGAGGCTGGGTCTCGGCGCGAAGCGGAACACCGCGTACAAGAAGCTCTCCGGTGGTCAGAAGCAGCGACTCTCCATCGCGCTGGCGCTGGTCGGCAACCCGGAGATCGCGATCCTTGACGAGCTGACCACCGGGCTGGACCCGCAGGCTCGGCGGGACACCTGGAGCCTCATCGAGCAGGTGCGTAGCAGCGGAGTGACGATCGTGCTGGTCACGCACTTCATGGAGGAGGCCGAACGGCTCTGTGACCGGATCGCGGTGATCGACAAGGGCCGGGTGGTAGCGCTGGACACCCCGGCGGGCCTGGTGTCGTCGGTGGCTCCCGAGCAGCGGATCCGGTTCCGGCCCTCCGCTCCGATCGACGACCGGCTCCTCACCGACCTGCCCGAGGTCTCCGCGGTGCAGCGCACCGGCAGCCAGGTGGTGGTGACCGGCACCGGTGAGTTGCTGCACGCGGTCACCTCGGTGCTCGCCCGCAACCAGATCGTCGCCGCCGACCTGCGGCTGGAACAGTCCACCCTCGACGACGCGTTCGTCGAGCTGACCGGGCACCGGCCCGTCGCCTGAAGGAGAACCGACATGCACGCCTTCGGGCAGATCCTGAAGATCGAGACACGACTCTTCCTGCGGGACTTCGGCTCGCCGCTGACCACCGTCGTCCTACCGGTCGCGCTGCTGGTGGTGTTCGGGCTGGTCCCGGCGGCACGGCAGCCGGAGGTCCAGTTCGGTGACCTGTCCTTCATCCAGTACTTCGCACCCTCACTGCTGGTGATCACGCTCGCCATGTCGGCGGTCAACATCCTGCCCACGGTGCTGGCCACCTACCGGGAACGTGGGGTGCTGCGCCGGCTGGCCACCACCCCGGCCAGCCCTGCCGCGCTGTTGGCCGCCCAACTGCTCATCTCCCTCGCCACCATCCTGGTCAGCGCGGTGCTGCTCATCGCGGTGGGCCGGTTGGCGTTCGACGTGCCGTTGCCCCGGCATCCGTTGGGCTTCACACTGGCCCTCCTCCTCGGCACGGCGGCCCTGCTGGCACTCGGCCTGCTCGTGGCGGCGGTGGCGCGGACGGCGAAGTCGGCGCAGGCGATGGCCGTGCCACTGTTCATGGCCGTCATGTTCTTCGGTGGCGTCTACGTGCCCCGGTTCATCCTGCCGGACTTCCTGGTCCGGATCGGCGACTACACGCCACCCGGGGTCCAGGCGCTGCTCGACTCGTGGACCGGGGCATCGCCACACCTGTCGCACCTCGGGATAATGGCGGTGGTCGCCCTGGCGGCCGGCGCCGGCGCGGCAAAACTGTTCCGCTGGGAGTGATCGGGGATTCGATGGCCAGCAGCGGCGAGCACGACCGTCTGACCAGGTGGCGCAAGAACGAAGCGGCCCTCTATCGCGTGGTTCCCTACGGCGGGCTGGCCTTGGGCACCCTGCTGGCCCTCGTCGCACCGGCACCCCATCATCTCGGCGCGCTGCCCACCCTCGCCATCGCCGTGGCAGCCGGATGCTGGGTCGCCTGGTTCGTCACAGTGCACCCCGGCTGGCAGAGCCGGCGCGGGCTGATGGCGGTCTACTACGCCGGGCTGATCACGTTCGGCGCCGCCCTGGTGGTGGCCAGCCCGTGGTACGGCTTCTTCGCCTGGATCGGTTACATCCACGCCTTTCCGGTCCTGCCCAGGCGCTGGCGGATCGCCGGGGTGACAGCCACCGCCGCCATCATCGCCACCTCTCAGGGCGGTGGCCTGGTGATAGCGATGTCGCACTGGCCGCTCTGGCTGCTGCTGGTGCTCTTCAACCTGATCGTGGCCGGCTCGGTGAGCTGGTTCGCCATCATCGCCGAACAGGAGGACGCCAAACGCCGACGACTGATGGCGGAACTCGGCGAAGCCAACCGGCAACTCACCGAGACGGTCCGGGAGAACGCCGGGCTGCACGCCCAACTGCTCATCCAGGCACGGGAGGCCGGCGTGCTGGACGAGCGCCAACGGATGGCGCGGGAGATCCACGACACCCTCGCCCAGGGGTTGGCCGGCATCATCACCCAACTGGAGGCGGCCGAGCAGACCCGCGATCGGTCCGCCGACTGGCGCCGGCACGTCGACAACGGGCTCGCGCTGGCCCGGGAGAGCCTCACCGAGGCCCGCCGCTCGGTGCGGGCGGTCCGCCCGGAATCGCTGGAGACGGCCCGGCTGCCGGACGCCCTGGTCGAGCTGGGCGGGCGCTGGTCGGACCTGCACGGGATACGGGCCGAGGTCGCCACCACCGGTACGCCCCGTCCACTGCACCCGGAGATCGAGGTGACCCTGCTGCGGGCCGCCCAGGAGGCGCTGGCCAACGTGGCCCGGCACGCCGCCGCCTCACGGGTCGGGCTGACCCTGTCCTACATGGCCGACGTGGTGACCCTGGACGTGCGCGACGACGGGGCCGGCTTCGAGGTCACCGACCAACCGACGTCCCGGGAGCCGACTGGCGGGTACGGGCTGACCGTCATGCGGCAACGGGTCACCCGGGTCGGCGGCGAGTTGGCGGTCGAGTCCGAACCGGGCGGCGGCACCGCCATCTCGGCGTCCGTTCCCGCGCTACCCGGAGGTGCCGGGTGACCACCTCGATCCGGCTGCTGATCGTCGACGACCATCCGGTGGTGCGGGACGGCCTGCGGGGAATGTTCACCGGCGACCCCGATTTCGAGGTGGTCGGCGAGGCCGCGGACGGCTCGGAGGCGTTGGCACTGGTCGCGACGCTGCTACCGGACGTGGTGCTGATGGACCTGCGGATGCCCGGGATGGACGGGGTGACCGCCATCGGTCGCCTGACCCGCGCCGGCAGCACCGCCCGGGTGCTGGTGCTCACCACCTACGACACGGACGCGGACGTGCTGCCGGCGATCGAGGCCGGTGCCACCGGCTACCTGCTCAAGGACACGCCTCGCGAGGAACTGGTTCGCGCGGTACGGGCCGCCGCCCGGGGTGATTCGGTGCTCGCGCCGAGCGTCGCCGGCCGGCTGATGGGCCGGCTGCGCGCGCCGGTGGAGGAGCCGCTGAGCCAGCGTGAGCTGGAGGTGCTCACGATGGTGGCGCGCGGTGCCTCCAACCGGGAGGCTGCGGCTCGGCTGTTCATCAGCGAGGCCACCGTCAAGACCCACCTGCTGCACGTGTACGCCAAGCTCGGGGTCAACGACCGGGCCGCCGCGGTGGCCACCGCGTACGACAGGGGGTTGCTGACCCCCGGCGGGCGGTGAGCGGGGGCGGGCAGGATGGGTGGGTGCGCGCGTCCCGACTGATCTCGTTGTTGTTGCTGCTGCAGTCGCGCGGGTCGATGACCGCGAGCGAGCTGGCCCGGGAGTTGGAGGTCTCCGAGCGGACCGTCTACCGGGACGTGCTGGCGCTCTCCGCCGCCGGCGTGCCGGTCTACGCCGACCGGGGGCGGGCCGGCGGTTACCGTCTGCTCGGTGGGTACCGCACCCGGTTGACCGGGCTGACCAGGGACGAGGCGGAGGCGCTGTTCCTCGCCGGGCTGCCCGGGCCGGCGGGCGAGATGGGGCTCGCCGACGCGGTGGCGTCCGCCGAGCTGAAGGTGCTCGCCGCGCTGCCACCCGCGCTGCGCGACGCGCCGGCCCGCGCCGGGCAGCGGTTCCACCTGGACGTGCCGGGCTGGTTCCGGGAGACCGCGGCACCGCAGTGGTTGCCCGAGCTGGCCCGGGCGGTCTGGGCGGACCGGGTGGTGGAGCTGCGCTACCGACGCGGCGACCGGGAGGTGACCCGCCGCGTGCAGCCGTACGGCCTGGTGCTCAAGAGCGGGGTCTGGTATCTCGTCGGCCGGGTCGGTGAGAACGTGCGCACCTACCGGGTGGACCGGGTCACCGGGGTCGAGGTGGGCGACGAGCACTTCGACCGCGACGAGGGCTTCGACCTGGCCCAGCACTGGCGCGAGCAGGCCGGGTCGTTCCTGCGGACCATGCTGCGGGCCGAGGTCGCCGTCCGGCTGAGCCCCGCCGGCCTGCGCCAGCTCCGGCACCTGGTCGATGCCCCCTTCGTGTACGACGAACTGGTCGCCACCGCCAGCGAACCCGACGGGCAGGGGTGGGTGGTGGCCCGGTTGCCCGTCGAGTCGGTCCCGGTGGCGTACCACCAACTGCTGGGGCTCGGCCCCGAGGTGGAGGTCCTCGACCCACCCGAGCTGCGGCAGTTGTTCGCGCAGAGCGCCGACCGGCTCGCCGCGCTCTACCGGTAGCCGGTCACGTCCGCCGGTTTACCCGCGTCGACCACCTCGGTGATGTAGCGGAAACCCTCGGGTTGGCTGCCGTCGAGGTCGGTGAACCCGTACACCTTGGACAGGCTGCCGGCGTCGACGGACCTGCCGCTCCAGCGGGCCTTGTCGTCGTCGGCGGCGAGCGCGGCCACCGCCCGGCCGACGAAGGCAGGGGTCTCCGAGATGAGGAAGTTCGGGTCGGTGGCGGCGCCGTCACGCCAGTTCTCCTCGGTCACGCCGAAGTGCTCCAGCATCGCCTCGGAGCGGATCCAGCCGGGGGTGAGCGCGACGGCGGTGCAGCCGTACGGTTTCAGCTCGTGCGCCTGGCTGAAGGCGAGCCGGTTGACCGAGACCTTGGCCAGGTCGTAGAAGACCGACAGCCGGTAGTTCTCGTCGTTGTACGCCTTGGTCCCGTCGCCCATCTCCACCACCAGCCCGCCGGGCTTGCGGATCAGCAGCGGGAGGGCGAAGTGGCTGGTGATGATGTGCGTGTCGACGGCCAGTCGCAGGGTGCGGAAGCCGGCGTCGAGCGGCTGCTCCCAGACCGGCTTGTCCCAGGTGACCAAGGGGTCACCGCCCCAGATGTCGTTCACCAGCACGTCGAGTTGGCCGTGGTCGGCGTCGATCCGGGCGACCAGGTCGCGGACCTGCTCGGGCACCAGGTGATCGACCTGAACGGCGATGCCGGTGCCGCCGGCCGCGCTGACCAGCTCGGCTGTCTCCTCGATGGTCTCCGGTCGGCCCATCTCGGAGCGGCCGGCCCGGGTGCTGCGACCGGTGGCGTAGACAGTGGCACCGGCCGCGCCGAGCTGAACGGCGATCTGCCGCCCGGCACCCCGGGTGGCACCGGCGACGAGCGCGATCTTTCCGGTTAGCGGTTGCGTCATGCCTGCGACGGTGTCAGGAATACCTGACAGCCGACGTCCGAATTCGGTTACCCGGTCTAATCAACGAGCCGGACGCGGACCCGACGGTTGGCGCGGCCCTTGCTCTCCACCTTGACCACCTGCACCTTGCCGATCTGGGCGGTGGAGGCGACATGGGTGCCGCCGTCGGCCTGCACGTCCAGCCCGACGATGTCGACGATGCGGACCTCCTGCTCGTCCGGCGGGATGAGGTTGGACTGGGTGCGGATGATGTCCGGCAGGGCCAGCGCCTCGGTGCGCGGCAGCACCCGCGTGGCGACCGAGCGGTCGGCGGCCACCTCGGCGTTGACCAGCTCCTCGATGCGGGCCTTGAAGTCCGGGGGCACCTCGGGCAGGTTGAAGTCCATCCGGGCCTCGCCCGGCTCCATGTTCCCGCCGGTGACCAGCGCGCCGAAGTCGCGGAACACCACACCGCAGAGCACGTGCAGCCCGGAGTGGGTGCGCATGAGACGGGTGCGGCGCTCGTCCTCCACAGCGCCCACGACAGCGGTGCCGACCGGCGGCAACGGGTCACCCTCGGCGGGGATCAGGTACGGGTCGTCGCCCTTGCGGGTGCCGACGATCCGGGTCTGCACGCCCTGCCAGAGCAGCACGCCGTGGTCGGGTGGTTGACCCCCGCCGCCCGGGTAGAACGCGGAACGGTCCAGCACGATGCCCTGCTCCGCATCGGCGTGCAGCACCGTGCAGGTCCATTCGCGCAGTGTCGGGTCGGCAAGATCCAGCCGGTGCGTACGGCCATGCTGTGTGACGCCCATGACAGGGCAGGTTACTCGTTCAGGAAGCCGGAGATGCGCTCGCGCAGGTCGGCGCGCTCCGACCAGAGCACCCCGGGCCGGTCGTACACGTGCAGGGTGGCCTGGGGCAGCGCGGCGGCGAGCCGCTCGGCGACCTCGACCGGGTGCAGGTCGTCGCCCGCACAACCGATCACCAGTGCCGGGGCGGTGACCGCCGCCAGGTCACTGATCCGGCGCAGCGGCGTCTGATCGGTGAGCGTGGCCAGACCGTCGGCGAGACCGTCACGGAGCAGTTGGTCGAGCCGTTGCCGCAGGTACGCCCAGCCGGCCGGGGTGTTGCGCACCGCCGGGGGCAACTCCAGCGTGACGATGTCGGCGACCGCCGAGGCGTCCCCGCTCTCCACCGCCTCCAGCAGGTCGGTGATGCGTTCCCGGGCGGCCGGCCCGCGTGGCTCGTCGAGGACCGCCGGCAGGAAGAAGACCAGCCTGTCGAAACGCTCCGGGCTCTCCGCGAGGAGCCGGCAGAGGGCACCCGCACCGAGGCTCGCGCCGAACGCCCGGCTGGCCCGCCCGAGGTCGGCGATCGCCCGCAGATCCCGGGCCAGGTCCAGGTAGTCCCACGGACCGTCCGGGGAATCGGAACGGCCGTGACCGCGGAACTGGAAGAACACCTTGCGGCCGTTCACCCCGCTGCCGAACGGGCGGGTGGTGGCGATGCCGTTGCCCAGACCGTGTGCGAACACGGTGACCGGGTCACCGGTGCCGGTGACCAGCCGCTCCAGCCGTACGCCGTGCGGGGTGGTGACCAGCTCGGTCTCCGGCTCCGGCAGCGCCGGCCGGCCGGTACGCGGCCCACCCGGCCCCGGCCCCCAGGTGCGGGGACCGCTGTCGGGTGGGGGCGGCCAGCGGAAACCTCTCACCAGAACCCTTTGCCGTCGCTCAGGTCGCGCAGACCGACCCGGACGTCGAGCAGGTAGATGAGCGCGGCGGCGATGCCGATCAGTCCGAAGAGGCTGATCGGACCGAAGCCGAGCAGGGTGAGCACGAGGCAGACCGCCAGGATGGCGATCCAGCCGCCCTTGGGCAGCGTGCCGATAGCGGGGAACGCGTCGGAGCGCTGCGTGACGGCGTGCACCAGCGCGACACCCTGGATGATCAGCGCGAAGACGAGCAGAATCAGCTCGATCACGTAGCGGACTTCGAACGCGAAGATCGGCGCGGCGTTGGCCATGTCGGCAAGTTTATGTCCACGACCCCGGCTACGTCCGACAAGGACGCCGCCGGGGTCGTCGACCCGATGAGCTACTCGGCCGCCGGACGGGTCCGCTTGGTGGCCCGGGGCAGCTTCGCCGACGGGGTCTCGGCCTGCTTGGCGGCCTTCGGGGCGCGGGCGACCTTCTTGACCGCGGCCGGCTTGGCCTCGGCGATCTCGGCCACGTCGGCCGGGGTCGGCGTGTCGACGGGGGCCGCGGCCGGGGCGGTCGGGGTGGTAGCGGTGGTGGCGGTCGCGGCGGTGGCGGTCGGCGTCACGGCCTCGGTGGCCTCGATGTCGGCGTTGACAGTCTCGGCGGCCTCCAGCACGCCGGCGCCGACGACCCGCTCGCCCCGGGCGACCAGCGCGCCGTACGCGGCGAACGCCCGCTCCTGGGCGACCTGGGCGCTCGCGACCACCAGGGCGGCGTTGCGGGTCGCGGCGGCGCGCAGC
>NZ_JAGPXZ010001402.1:0-618 GCF_018070305.1 Micromonospora sp. M51
GGTGGGGAGGCGTTGCGGGACTGGATCGACGCGATGCCCAACGAGCAGTACCAGTCGCTGTTCGGGCTGACCGGGCCGGCGCTGCGCAAGCAGTTCCTGGACGGCGCGCCGGCCGAGGTGGGCGCCTTCGTGGAAGGCGTCGCCGACGAGGACCTCGGCCCGCTCGTCACCGACCTGGGCGGGCACGACCTGCAGGCGATGCTGGACGCGTACGCCCAGTGCGACGCGGTCACCGACCGGCCCAGCGTCGTCTTCGCGTACACGGTGAAGGGTTGGGGTTTGCCCATCGCCGGCAACCCGCGCAACCACTCGGCGCTGCTCAGCACCGAGCAGGTCGACGCGTTGCGCGCGGCGCAGGGGCTGACCTCCGAGACGGAGTGGGACCGCCTCGACCCGGCCTCACCGGCCGGGATCCGGGCCGGCGCCCGCCGGGAGGCGCTGTCCCGCGCGCCCCGCGAGCGCGCGCTGGGGGTCACCGTCCCGGAGAGCACGGGAGTACGCGCAACCAAGCCGATCTCCACCCAGGAGGTCTTCGGTCGGGTGCTGGTGGACCTGGCCCGGGACCGGGAGGTGGGCCGCTACCTGGTGACCACCGCACCGGACGTGGCCACCTCCACC
>NZ_JAGPXZ010001403.1:0-617 GCF_018070305.1 Micromonospora sp. M51
GGGTCCGAGACGATGCCCTCGGCGTCGCCGCGTACCCAGGTGACCGGCGGTTTCTCGGCGACGGCCACCAGGTCGTCCGCGAGCCGGAACCAGGTCGGCGCGAGCGCGTTGAGCACGCCGCGCTCCCCCGGCGCGGTGCCCGGCCAGTTCTCCGACGACACTGCCGTGCCCGGGTAGTTGTCGTCCCCGGTCGCTGTGGAGAGCACGGTGTCCAGCAGCAGTTCCTCGTCCGCGCCGAGCGAGGCGGGATCGGCCACATAGGTGCTTCGCAGGACGGCGCGCGGGCTGGCCGGCGCGTCGGCGCTCCGGTCACGGGCGGCGAGTCGGGCCACGAAATCCCGGTTCGCGGTGCCCGCGCCGGTGCCGGCGAAGTCGGGGGTGGTCGGCGTGCCGGTCAGGTCGCGGGTGCCGCCGAAGCCGTACGGGGAGACCGGCGCGGCGAGCAGCAACGCCCCCACCCGGTGCGGGTGGTCGACCAGCAGGCTCATCGCCACCCCGCCGCCGAGGGAGTGCCCGACCACCACCGGGCGCGCGTCGGCGGCGAAGAGCGTGGGGTCGGCCAGCAGGGCGGCGACGTCGTCGGCGAAGTCCCGCAGGCCCCGGGTGGCGTCCACCGG
>NZ_JAGPXZ010001404.1:0-609 GCF_018070305.1 Micromonospora sp. M51
CATTCATCCCGACGGAACCATGACGATCGGAGATTACCGGTTTCCCCACCCGTCACGGGAAGAACCGGCGAGTCAGCTCATTGCGGCGGCAGATGCGCCAGCTGAACGAGGCGTACGCCCTCCCGTCGGGTGACCAGTCGGCCACGCCCCGGCGGCAGTGGTCCGGGCCGGACCGGCCCGACGAGCGCGCCCTCCTCGGGGCTGCCCGCCATCACCAGGCCGGCGGTGGACAGCTCCCGCAGACGCTGCACGATCGGCTCGTACTGGGCGCGGCCCGCCCCACCGGAACGGCGGACCAGCACCAGGTGCAGTCCGATATCCCGGGCGTGCGGCAGGTGCTCCTCCAGCGCCCGCAACGGGTTCGCCGGCCCCGCCGCCACCAGGTCGTAGTCGTCCACCAGCACGAACAGCTCCGGCCCGGACCACCAGGACCGGTCCCGCAGCTGCTGCGGGGTGACCTCCGGCCCCGGTGCCCGCCGCTCCAGGTAACCGGCGGCCGACTCGATCAGGTCGGCGGTGTGCGCGGCGGCGGTGCCGTACCCGATCAGATGTGGTGTCTCGATCGCGCCGAGCAGGCTGCGCCGATAGTCGACGAGGATCACCCGGGCC
>NZ_JAGPXZ010001405.1:0-609 GCF_018070305.1 Micromonospora sp. M51
CAGTTGTCGAGCACCAGCAGCAGTCGCCGCTCGGCGAGCGCCTCGACCAGCCGGTCGGTGGGGTGCCGGCCCGGCTCGGCGGAGGCGCGCAGACCCGCGTCGCGCAGGCCGAGCGCGCTCAGCACCGCCTGCGGTACGTCCGCACCGTCGGCCAGCCCGGCCAGTTCGACGAAACGGACCTCCCCGTCGACGTGGCCGGCGGCCTCGATCGCCAGGCGCGTCTTGCCCGCGCCGCCGGGGCCGGTGAGGGTGACGAGCCGGCGCTCACCGAGCAGTTCGCCAACGCGCTTGAGCTCCTCCTCCCGCCCGACGAAGGTGGTGAGTTGACCGGGTAGCACCGGTTGGGCGGACCCGCGTTCCGCACCGCGCAGCACCGCCAGGTGGATCGCGGCCAGCCCCGCCGACGGGTCGACGCCGAGCTGCTCGGCCAGGATCTGCCGGGCGTCCTCGAACTCGGCCAGCGCCTCCGCAGGCCGACCCACTGCGGCCAGGGCCCGCATGAGCTGACCACGCGCCCGCTCCCGCAACGGATGCGCGACCACGAACTCCCGTAGCTCCGCGATCAGTACGCCGTCCGCGCCCAACGCCAGGTCCGCCTCGACCCGGTCC
>NZ_JAGPXZ010001406.1:0-607 GCF_018070305.1 Micromonospora sp. M51
CACGTCCAGTGCCGCATCGGCGGACGCCATCCGGTCGGCGACGAGCCGCGCGTACCCCCATTGTGGACGTTCCTCGGTGGCCCGGCCGGCCAGCCAACCGAATCCCCAACCATCGACGGGCGCCGCGGCGGCCTCCGCTATCAGGTCCTCGGCGTCACGCTCGACAGTCATGGCGGTCAGCCTCGCGGCCGGTCACCCGGGCGGCAACCCATTTGCCGCCGGCTGAGCGGCGGCGGCGCCTCAGCCGAGACCGAGCCTGTGCTCTTCGAGGGCGGACTGCAGGATGTCGAGCGCCTTCGGGCCCATGCCGTGCAGCCTGGCCAGATCCGCCCGGGGGACGCCCGCGAGCTGACGCAACGCGGTGTAGCCGGCGCCGTGCAGGGCCCGGGTGGCCGGCGCACCGATCTTCGGCAGCGTGTCCAGCGAGGAGGTCATCCGCGGATGGTAGACCGCAAACCGCCCGGATGCTCGACCCCGGTGCGGGCGACTCGACGCCGTGCGGATGACCAGACGTCGGGCGGGTGACCAGACGCCGTGCGGGCGACTCGACGCCGTGCGGGTGACCAGACGTCGTGCGGGTGACCAGACGTCGTGCGGGTGACTCGAC
>NZ_JAGPXZ010000146.1:0-10425 GCF_018070305.1 Micromonospora sp. M51
GCGGGTCCGCTGATCGTCCACGGGGTCCTCGACGCGCAGGGCGCGCCGGGCTCGCTGCCGGCCGCGGCGTACCGGCCGGCGCTGGTCACGATGGTCGGGGTGCTGGCGGTGGGCTTCGCGGCGAACCTGCTGGTCCGGCCGGTGCCGCAGCGCTACCACGAACCACCGGCGGATCAGCGCGCCGACGAGACGGCGCACCGGGACGAGGACACGACGAGGCAGAGGAGTGGTACGCGATGAGTGAGGACAGCCGTCCCGGGCAGCAGGCCCGGTTGTGGATCTCCTGGTTGGTGGTGGCGGCGCTGCTCGGCTACGGGGTCGCGCAGACCGTCATCACCGCGGCGAAGCTGTTCACCCACTGAGGTGCGTGCGGGGTGCCGTGCGACGGCACCCCGCAGCGCGGTCAGAGGCCGCCGGAGACGCGCAGCACGGTCCCGGTGGCGTACGAGGCGTCCGGGCCGAGCAGCCAGGCGATGGCGGCGGCGATCTCGTCGGGTTCGCCGGCGCGGCCCAGTGGGATACGGCCGACCGCCGAGTCGGCGCGGTCGGGCACCCCGGAGTCGGCGTGGATGTCGGTGCGCACGATGCCGGGGGCGACGGCGTTGACCCGGATGCCCCTGGGCGCGAGTTCCTTGGCCAGGCCGACGGTGAGGGTGTCGGTGGCGGCCTTCACGGCGGCGTAGTGCACGTACTCCCCCGGGCTGCCGAGGGTCGCCGCCGCCGAGGAGACGTTGACGATCGCCCCACCGTCGCTGAGCCGCCGGGCGGCCTGCTGGGCGCAGAGGACGTAGCCGACGAGGTTGACGTCGACGACCCGGCGCAGGTCCTCGACGCGCAGCTCGGTGAAGGGCCCGATGAGGCTGGTGACGCCGGCGTTGTTGACCAGGCCGGTGAGCGGGCCCAGCTCGGCGGCCGCGTCGAACAGGGCGCGTACCTGCTCGGGGTCGGTGGTGTCGGCCCGTACCGCGATGGCCTGTGCGCCGGCGGCCCGCAGGTCGGCCAGGACGGCGTCGGCGGCGTTGTGGTCGCGGCGGTAGCACAGGGCGATGTGGTGACCGGCGTGGGCGAGACGGCGGGCGGTGGCCGCGCCGATGCCCCGGCCGCCGCCGGTGATGACGGTGACGGGTGCCACGGTGCCTCCAGGGCTGTCGGTGGGATGGGCCGACGCTACCGTGACCAGCCCGGGTCGGTCGTCGAGAGGAGAGTCACACGCAGCGGGCGCCGGTCCCCGCGCCGACGTCGGCGGCGCCGGCCGGGCGGGCCCAGGCCGACGAGATGGCGGCGCTCTGGGGGTGATCGCTTACGCTCACCGCGCGGTCGATCGGGCAGCGGTCGATCCGACGATGGAGGTGCGCGGTGGCGGGTGTGGGTGTCGGCGACGTGGTGCAGGATTTCGAGCTGCCGGATGAGACGGGCACGCCGCGGCGACTGTCGGAGTTCCTGGCGACCGGGCCGGTGGTGCTGTTCTTCTACCCGGGCGCGATGACCCGCGGGTGCACTGCGGAGAGCTGCCACTTCCGCGACCTCGCGGCGGAGTTCACGGCGGTGGGCGCGTCGCGGGTGGGCATCAGCCGGGACCCGGTGGCGAAGCAGGCCGAGTTCTCGACGCTGCACGGGTTCGACTATCCGCTGCTCTCGGATGCGGACGGGACGGTGGCGCAGCAGTTCGGGGTGAAGCGGCGGCTGCCGTTGGGGGCGTTGAGCACGAAGCGGATGACGTTCGTGATCGGCACCGACCGGCGGGTCATCGAGGTGATCCACAGTGAGGTGAGCATGAACGACCACGCGGACCGGGCGCTGCGGGCGCTGGGCGGCTGAGCGGGCGTGAGCCCCGTGCGGCGGGTGTCGCAGCCGGCTGATATCAAGACAGCAATCAAACAGGTGTACGGAAGAGGGTTGTGATGGATGCCGGCCAGGGTTTGTCCACTAGCGAGGTGCAGAGCATCCGGGAGGCGTTGGCGGCCGGGCGTAAGCCACGGGTGGTGTTCACCGCGGCGGCGGGGCAGATCGCCGGTCAGGTCGGCCAGGTGATCGAGCTGACCGACCCGGAGGTGTCCGACGAGTTCGTGGTGGTGCGCTTCGGCCGCGACGAGTTGCCGTTCTCCCCCGCCGACCTGGCCGTGGCGCCCAAGGGGGCCGGCCGTCGGGTGGTGGAGCCGAAGCCGGAGCCCGAGCCGGAGACGCCGCCCGCGGTGGCCGCGCCGGAGTTCGTGTTGGACACGCCGCGGGTGCCCGCGCAGCGACAGGAGGAGCCGAAGGTGGAGCAGACGGAGAAGCCGCCGGCGCGGCGGGCGGTCAAGGCCGTCAAGCCGAAGGGCCCCGCGGGTCTCACCGTGACCCTGGCGTACGCCGACGGTGAGTGGACCGTCGCGGCGCAGCAGGGCAGCAAGGCCCTGGCGAAGCCGTACGTGGTGAAGCCGGCCGAGGCGTTGAAGATGGTGGCCCTGGTCGACGTGCCGGGGGTGCAGGAGGCGGTGGAGCAGATCCTCGGCACCGAGCGGGCCGAGGCGGAGCAGCAGGCCGAGAAGCTGCGCGCCGAGTTGGCCGAGATCGAGGCCCGGCTGGCGGAGCTGCGCGAGGCCCGCTGAGGCGGGTCAGTGCCGGCTGTGGTGCCGCAGCAGCCGGGTGAGCAGTCGGGTCAGCTGTTCGCGCTCGTCGGTGGACAGTGGGGCGAGCAGGTCGGCCTGCACGCGCTCGACTGTCACGCCCATCCGGCGCGCCTCGTCGGCGCCGGCGTTGGTGACGCTGATGACGTTGCGGCGGCGATCGGCCGGGTCGGGGGCGCGCACCACGAGCCCTCGGCCGGCCAGGTCGTTGATGGTGGCCACCACGTCGCTGCGGTCGATGCCGCAGCGCCGGCCGAGGTCGGCCTGGCTCGCGGGCCCCTCCTCGGTCAGGGTGGCGAGCAGCCGGTAGTGGTAGCCGCGCAGGTCGTGCGCGGCGAAGCCCTCGCTGAGCAGCCGGGCGGCGTGGCTGGCGGTCTGGTTGAGCAGCCAGCTCGGGGTGGTGCTGAGCCCGGCGGGTGACTGCGGGGCCGCGTGATCCATGGGGCGCAGCCTACCAGGAATCGTTGGCACGACCCACGATCGAGTGTTACGTTGGCTGCACCAACGTTGGCGTGGCCAACGTATTGAAGGAGGCGTCATGTCCACCGTCCCCACCCTCAACGGCCAGGTCATCGGCCAGGCCCACTACGCCACCCGCGCGCTGCTCGAACGGACCGTCGCTCCCCTCGGCGTCGAGTTCCACCAGCTGCTCGTCCTCAACGTCCTCGCCAACGGCCCGGTCGAGCAGGCCCAGCTCACCCAACGGATCACCAGCACCCTCAAGGTCGACGAGCGGGAGGTGCGGCGGGTGCTCACCACCCTCGTCGACGCGGACCTCGCCCAGAGCGACCCGGACAACGCGACCCGGCTACGGCTCACCGACGCCGGTCGCGCCGTGCAGGCCCGCATCGCCGACGCCGTCGCGGGCATCAGCGCCCGCCTGTACGCGGACATCGCACCCGCCGACGCCAGCGCCGCCGCCCAGGTGCTCACAGTGGTCACCCAGCGCGCGAACGCCGAACTGGCAGCGATCCCGACCTGACCGGGAACGAGTCCACCACCGTCGACCAGTGGGTAGCGCAGCGACCTGGGGGCGTGCCGGTTCCGGTGACCGGCCCCCGCGCGGGGGCCGGCGTTTCACGCTGACGCGCCGGCCAGCGACCCACGCGCCAGCGTGACGCCGGCCAGCGACCCGCCTGCCGGGCCCGGTCGGTCAGAAGTAGTCGAGCAGCTGCGCCGGGCCGCCCACCCCCAGCAGGTCCAGGGCGGCCGGGTCGGCGTCACCGGCGCTGTGCAGCAGCCCGGCCTGCGCCACCGACCGGGCGTGCGCCGCCCCGGCGTACAACAGCGCGAAACCGCGCACGTCCAAGCGCAGGTCCGCCTCGGTGTCGACGCGGGTCAGCTCGGCGGCGCCGTCGGCGACAGCCAATCGCCAGGTGCCGGTGTTCCACTCGGCGAGCGGGTCGATGAGGTGGAAGTCGACAACGCCCCGGGCGTGAACGGGCCACCCCCGCGCGCCCACCGCGCGGGCCACCTCCACCGGTCGGTGCATCCACAGATCCCGCTCGTGCTCGCGGGCCGACTCCAGCGGCAGCAGAACGCTGACCGCGTCCCCGTCGAGCGGGCACAGCCGCACCGTCGGCGCGACGCTGGCCCAACTGCCGAGGACCCCGACGAGTTCCCGGGCCGCCTCGGCGGTGGTGGCCAGCGCCTCGTCGACGGTGAGCACCGAGTCGGCCCCGTAGCCCCGGCCCCGCTGCCAGGTGGCGTAACCGACCAGCTCGCCGTCGGCCTCGACGAGGGTCAGCCCGTCGCCGGGCAGGCCCCCGTCGGCGGCGAAGAAGTCGTACAGCGTCCCCCGGCGCGTGAGCATGCCGTTGCGGTGTCGGGCGACCTGCTCGTAGAGGTCGGCGACGGCGGCCAGGTCGGCGGGTGTACCGGCCCGCACGCTCAGGTGCGCGGCGGGCCGGTGCCGGGGCAGCGCGGCGGTGGCCAGGTTGAGCGTGCGCAGCACCCCGGCTGCCTCCACCCCGCAGGCCCGGTACGGGGCGGCCACGGTCGGGTACAGGGCGCTGACCGCAGCTCCCCGCTCGCGGGCGCCGCGCAGCAGAGTGGTGAGCAGCGCTCGGGCCACACCCCGGCCCCGGGCCTCGGGCGCGACCGCCACCCCGGCCACGTCGGCCGCCGGCACCGCCCGGCCCGACCACCACTGGTCGTGGTGCAGGTCGACGGCCTTACCGACGAGCCGACCGGCGTCGTCGAACGCGCCGTAGCGGGTCAGGCCGGGCACGTCGACGCTCGTGCTGGCGGGGCGCTGCGGGTCGGAGCCGAACGCGAACCGACCCAACTCCCAGGCGGCGTCGAGGTCATCGGTGGTGAGTTCACGTACGTGCACAGTCGCGGGCATCGGGACAACCTAACCGGACGGCTCCGCAGCCACCGCTGATTTACCACCGCCATGATCACCCCGGCCCGCGATCTTGCACTTCCTGTCCCGGCGAAGGGGCTATGTCCCGCATATCGTCCACCGAAAGTGCAAGATCGGCGCGGGCCCGTGCGCGGGCCCGCCGGACCGGTCAGTGCTGCGGGATGTTGGCCACGCCGATGCGCTTGCGGAACACCCAGTACGTCCAGCCCTGGTAGGCCAGCACCACCGGGGTGAAGATCACCGCCACCCAGGTCATGATCTTCAGGGTGTACGGGGTGGACGCGGCGTTGGTGGCCGTCAGCGTGCCGGCCGCGTCCAGGGTGGAGGGCAGCACGTTCGGGAACAACGCCGCGAACAGGGTCGCCACGGCCAGGCCGATCGCCACGGCGGTGCCGGTGAACGCCCAGCCCTCCCGGCGTACCTTGGCGGCGGCCAGACCACCGAGCAGGGCGAGGGCCGCGCCGACGGCGAGCACGACGGCGGCCGCGCTGGAGCGGATGGTCAACGTCCAGGTGAGGAAGCCGACCGCGAGCACGGCGGCGCCGACGCCCAGGCGCACGGCGAGCGCGCCGGCGCGCTCGCGGATGTCGCCGGTGGTCTTCAGGGCGAGGAACACCGCGCCGTGGGTGAGGAACAACGCGAGGGTGGTCGCGCCGCCCAGCAGGGCGTACGGGTTGAGCAGGTCCAGCAGGCCGCCGACGTACTCGTGGTCGGCGTCCAGTGGCACACCGCGCAGGATGTTGGCGAAGGCGACGCCCCACAGGATCGCCGGCAGCAGTGAGCCGACGACGATCGCGGTGTCCCAGCGGCGCTTCCAGGACGCCTCGGGGCGCTTGTGCCGGTACTCGAAGGCGACGCCCCGGGCGATCAGGGCCAGCAGGATCAGCAGCAGCGGCAGGTAGAAGCCGGAGAAGAGGGTGGCGTACCACTCGGGGAACGCGGCGAACATGGCGCCACCGGCGGTGATCAGCCAGACCTCGTTGCCGTCCCAGACCGGGCCGATGGTGTTGATCAGGACGCGGCGTTCCCGGTCGTCGCGGCCGAGCACGGGCAGCAGCATGCCGACGCCGAAGTCGAAGCCCTCCAGGATGAAGTACCCGGTGAAGAGGACGGCGATGAGGAGAAACCAGATGGTGGTGAGGTCCACGGCGGGCTCCGGTGATCAGTAGGCGAAGGCGAGCGGGCGCTCGGCGTCGTCGTGGGTGTCGTCGATGGGGTGCTCTTCGCTGACGTCGGGCACACCCGCCTTGGCGTAGCGCAGCAGCAGCTTGACCTCGATCACCGCGAGGGTGGCGTAGATCAGCGTGAACGCGGTGAACGAGGTGAGCACCTCGGTCAGCGAGACGCTGCGGGAGACGCCGTTGCGGGTGAGCATCTCGCCGAAGACGATCCACGGCTGGCGGCCCATCTCGGTGAAGATCCAGCCGAAGGAGTTGGCCAGCAACGGCAGCACCGGCATGGCCAGCCCGGCGCGCAGCAGCCACTTGCTGCTCGGGGTGCGGCCCTTGCGCTGGCTCCAGAGGACCAGCAGGGCGATCGCGCCGGCCGCCATCCCGAAGGCGATCATGAAGCGGAAGCTCCAGTAGGTGACCGGGATGATCGGGGTGTAGCTGCCCGCGCCGTACTGGGTGGCGTACTGGGCCTGCAGGTCGTTGATGCCGTGCACGGTGCCGTTGGGGTCGCCGGTGCCCAGGTACGACAGCAGGTACGGGATCTTGAGGGCGAACACCTCACGGCTGCCGTCGAGGCTGCCGATGGTGAGCACGGAGAACGAGGCGGGGCTCTCGGTGGTGTAGAGGCCCTCGGCGGCGGCCATCTTCATCGGCTGCACATCCGTCATGATCTTGCCCTGGATGTCGCCGGTGAACAGCACGGCGGCGGAGGCGACCAGGACCACCCAGGAGCCGAACTTGGTGGCGAAGCGGTACGCGCCGGTGTCGGCCGAGTCGCGGTTGCGGATCACGTGGTAGAGGCCGACCGCGACGACCAGCGACCCGGCGACCAGGAACGAGCCGGCCAGGGTGTGCGGGAAGGTGATCAGGGCGACCTTGTTGGTCAGCACGGCCACGAAGTCGGTCAGCTCGGCGCGCCCGCTGTCGGGGTTGATCCGGTAGCCGACCGGGTTCTGCATGAACGAGTTCGCCGCGAGGATGAAGTACGCGGACAGGTTGGTGCCGATCGCGGCGGCCCAGATGCTGGCCAGGTGGGCCCGCTTGGGCAGCCGGTCCCACCCGAAGATCCACAGGCCGATGAAGGTGGACTCGAGGAAGAAGGCGACGAGCGCCTCGATGGCCAGCGGTGCGCCGAAGATGTCGCCGACGAAGCGGGAGTAGTCGCTCCAGTTCATGCCGAACTGGAACTCCTGCACGATGCCGGTGACCACGCCCATGGCAAAGTTGATCAGGAACAGCTTGCCGTAGAACTTGGTGAGCTTGAGGTAGCGCTCGTTGCCGGTGCGGTGCCACATCGTCTGCAGGATGGCCACCAGCACGGACAGGCCGATGGTCAGTGGCACGAAGAGAAAGTGGTAGACGGTGGTGACACCGAACTGCCAGCGGGCAACGTCCAACGCGTCCACCTGAAAACCCCCAACCATCCGTACTACGAGACGTAGTAAATACTACTGCTCGTCGTAGAGAAAGAGCGGGGCCAGGCGGCCCGAAACGGCCCGGGACCAATGACCCTGATCACCCGGGCAACCCGCCGACCCGCCCTCGCGGCCCGGCCACCGCGTGCGACGATGTCGCGCTGATGAACACCTCCACCTGGCAGCCGCCGCTGACCTGGCGCGCCGCCCTGCTGCTGGCCCGGGGCCTGGTCGGCCTGCTCGCCCGCCTCGAGGTCACCGGCGACGTCCCGGCGCATCTGCGTCGCGGCCCGCTGGTGCTGGCCGCCAACCACATCAGCCCGTTCGACCCGTTGGTCATGGCCGCCGCCTGCCAGACCCGCGGCATCGCCCCGCGGATCATGGCGACCGCCGGACTGTTCCGCGTCCCGCTCTTCGGCGCCGCCATGCGCCACGCCGGGCATATCCGGGTCGACCGGGGCACCAGCGCCGTGCACCGGGCCCTCGACGACGCCGCCACGGCCGTGGCCCGCGGCTCGGTGATCCTCATCTACCCCGAAGGGCGCATCGGCCTGGACC
The DNA here is from genome assembly GCF_018070305.1 of Micromonospora sp. M51. Classification (NCBI taxonomy): domain Bacteria; kingdom Bacillati; phylum Actinomycetota; class Actinomycetes; order Micromonosporales; family Micromonosporaceae; genus Micromonospora; species Micromonospora sp. M51. Next base: position 8,120 of record NZ_JAGPXZ010000146.1, read on the forward strand.
CGGGCCTGTGGCCCGAACGCGGCAAGACCGGCGCCGCCCGACTCGCCCTGGCCTGCGGCGCCCCCGTCATCCCGGTCGCCCAATGGGGCTCGCACGAGGTGCTGCCCTACCAGGCGCCCCGGGGGATGCTGCGGGGCATCGCCCGCTCCCTGCGCCGTCGACCGGTGATCAGGGTGCACTTCGGCACCCCCGTCGACCTGGGCGAGACAACGGCAACCAACCCCGGCGCGGCCCGCCGGGCCACCGACCGGATCATCGACGCGCTCACCGACACCCTCGCCCCGCTGCGCCCCGACGAGCCGGACCTGCCCCGCCACGTGGACCCGGGCCGCCCCGTCGACCCCAGTCGCGCCCACCGCCGCCGCTGACCCGGTCGGCCTCCTACCGCGATCTTGCTCGGCCTCCTGCCGCGATCTTGCACTTACTGTCCCCGCATAAGGGGCATTCAACGTGTTTCGGCAGCAGGAACTACAAGATCGCCTACCACCTGCGTCGGCGCGGTGCCTGCCGACACTGCGGTCAAGGCCCCCGACCCGGCCCGGAACCGCGGAACCCGGTCGACCAACGCCAGGTGCGCGACGAGCCCGTCAGCGCACCGGGATCACGGGCGTGATCTTCGCCGGCAGGCCACCCACGCGCCACCGGCGGCGGGCATACTGCGTCGCGTGTTGACCCGATTCGGCTACCTCGACGCACCCGCGCCGCTGGCGTTCGCCCACCGTGGCGGCGCCGCCGAGGGCGACGAGAACACCACCGAGGCGTTCGCCCGGGCCATCGGGCTGGGTTACCGGTACGTGGAGACCGACGTGCACGCCACCGCCGACGGCGTGGCGGTGATCTTCCACGACCCGACGCTGCGGCGGGTCACCGGTGAGCCGGGGCGCATCGCCGAGATGAGCTGGGCGGATCTCGCCTCGGTACGCGTCGGCGGCGCCGCCGTCGTACCCCGGCTCGACGAGGTGTTGGCCGCCTGGCCGCAGGTCCGCTTCAACATCGACGTGAAGGCCGACGGCGGCGTCGAGCCGACGGTGGCGACGGTGTCCCGGGCCGGCGCCGGGGACCGGGTGCTGCTCGCCTCGTTCAGCGACGCCCGGTTGACCCGGCTGCGGGCGCTCACCCAGGGGCGGGTCGCCACCAGCCTGGGCATGCGCGGCGTCGCCCGGCTGCGGCTGGCCTCCCTGCACGGGCGGCCGTTGCGGTTGCCGCCGTCGGTGGTCGCCGCGCAGGTGCCGCCGCGCTACGGGCGGGTGCCGGTGGTGGACCGCCGGTTCCTCGACTACTGCCACCGCATCGGCCTGCAGGTGCACGTCTGGACGATCGACGAACCAGCCCAGATGCACGAGTTACTGGATCGTGGCGTGGATGGCATCATGACCGATCACGTCGGCGTGCTGCGCGACGTCTACCGCAGCCGCGGCCACTGGGCCGCCTGAGCGTCGAAGGACCACCGATGGCCGAGACCGTGACCCCCACGGTGGACGACACTCCGCCCCCGGCGAGCACTCGCCGGGAGCGGCGCGGCTGGTACATCTACGACTGGGCCAACTCCGCGTTCCAGACCACCGTCATCACGGTGTTCCTGGGCCCGTTCATCACCACCGTCGCCGAGCTGGCCGCCGGTTGCGAGTTGGGCGCGGACACCTGCGACGGGTACGTGTACCCGCTGGGCATCCGGGTGGCGGCCGGGTCCTACTACCCGTACCTGATCTCGCTGTCGGTCTTTCTCACCGTGTTCGTGCTGCCGGTGATCGGGGCGATCGCCGACCGGTCGGCGCACAAGAAGCGGCTGCTCGGTGGCGCCGCGTTCACCGGCGCCGGCGCCACCGTCGCGATGATCTTCGTGACCGGCGACCGTTACCTGCTTGGCGGGGCGCTCTTCCTGGTCGCGAACATCTCCTTCGGCGCGGCCCTGGTGGTCTACAACTCGTTCCTGCCGCAGCTCGGCGGCCCGGACGAACGCGACGGCATCTCCAGCCGCGGTTGGGCGCTGGGTTACCTGGGCGGCGGTCTGCTGCTGGCGTTCAACCTGGTGGCGGTCACCCTTTTCAGCGAGGACGACAACCCGCAGCGCACCCTGGACCTGGCCCGCTGGTCGATCGTCTCCGCCGGGGTGTGGTGGGCGGTGTTCACCCTCGTGCCGCTGCGCTGGCTGCGGGAACGCCCCGGCGCGGCGGCGGCGCTGGCCCGGCAGGGCAACGTGCTCACCGACGGGTTCCGGCAGCTGGGCCGCACCCTGCGGGAGATCAAGGCGTACCCGTTGACGCTGTTCTTCCTGCTGGCGTTTCTGGTCTACAACGACGGCATCC
>NZ_JAGPXZ010001407.1:0-607 GCF_018070305.1 Micromonospora sp. M51
CACCCCCAACGCCGCCGGTCGTCGTCCGGGCCCGCCGCAGGCCGGCCAGTTCTTATGAAACAGGCCCTAGGGCGTGAGGTCGGAGACCCGGCTCGATCCGGCGCGGGCCTGGGTCAGCACTTCACCGCGGCGAGCAGCCCGTGCCCGACCGGAAGCAACGCGGGGATCCAGTGCTCCGACTCCCGGACCGCCTTGATCGTCTCGCGAACCGTCACCGTCTCCGCGTCCCGGGCGGCCGGGTCGCCGATCCGGTCGCTGGCCAGCACGCCGTTGAGCGCCAGCACGCCCCCCGGCCGCAACAGCCGCAGCGCCGCCTCCACGCAGGCGTGGAAGCCGGTCGCCTCCGCGTCCACGAAGACCAGGTCGTACGCGCCGTCGGCGAGTCGGGGCAGCACGTCCAGCGCGCGACCGGTGATGATCCGCGTACGCCCGGCCGCGAAGCCCGCCTCGGCGAAGATGCGCCGGGCGATCCGCTGGTGCTCCACCTCGACGTCGATCGTGGTGAGCACGCCGTCGGCACGCATGCCGCGTAGCAACCAGACGCCGCTCACCCCGGTACCGGTGCCGATCTCCACCACCGCACGGGCATTGCCGGCGGCGGCCAGCA
>NZ_JAGPXZ010001408.1:0-606 GCF_018070305.1 Micromonospora sp. M51
TTCTGGGACTGGCTGAGCTTGTGACTGAGGTCGGCGATGGCGGCGCGCTGCTGCTCGAGCGACTCGGCGGTGCCGTTCAGCAGGGTCATCAATCCGCCGAGCTCGCCGCGCGGATAGGGAGGCGGAATTCGTGCGCCGAGCTCGCCGAGCCCGAGCTTCTTCGCCATCGTGGCGAGCCGCCCGACCTGGCGCCCGACGCTCATGGTCGCAAGGATCCAGACGCCCGCCAAGAGCAGCAGCGAGGCCACGGCGAGGATCGCCATGTCCTCGTAAAGCCGGCGGTTGGCGGCCGCGACCAGTCCGTCCTTGGAGCGCCCGACCATGATGTAGAGGCCGGCGTTGCGGATCGAAGGCGAGCGGGCGACGGCCCAGACCTGGGTGCGGCCTTCGCGATCGGTCACCTCCTGAAACGCGTCACGATCGGGGTTTGCAGCGAAGCGAAACAGGTCGGACCCTGCGATCGAGGCGCCGACGGGCTCGCTCCGGCCGCCTTCCTTGGGCGCGACCAGAACGGTCCCCTTGCCGTCGGTGAGCAGGATCTCCGTCTCGGTGAGCAGCCGCTTGTGGTGGTATTCCGCGAATTTGTTGAGGTTGAAGGAGGCAAGC
>NZ_JAGPXZ010001409.1:0-603 GCF_018070305.1 Micromonospora sp. M51
GCACCACCACCGACTCGGCGGGCGACACCCACATGATCGCCGAGGAGTACGCGGTGATGGACCGGGCCGGGCGGGTCCAGGTGCCCCGCGACTTCCGCCAGGCGCTGGCGCTGACCCGACGGGTCCGGCTGGCGCTGGAACCCGACCACATCACGATCCGCCCCGATTCGGAGACCCGCGCATGAGTGCCGAGCCGCTGCTGCGCGTGCGCGACGTACACCGGAGCTTCCGCACCGGGCCGACCGTCGTGCACGCCCTGCGCGGCGTGTCGTTCGACGTGGCGGCCGGTGCCATGGTGGCGCTCGTCGGCCGGTCCGGTTCGGGCAAGACCACACGGCTCAACGTCATGGGGGGCCTGGACCGCCCGGACGCCGGCACCGTGCACGTCAACGGCACCGACGTCGCCGCGCTCGACGAGGACGGCCTGTCCCGGCTGCGACGCGAGACGGTGTCGTACGTCTTCCAGAGCTTCGGGTTGATCCCGGTGCTGTCGGCGGCGGAGAACGTCGCCGCCCCGCTGCGGCTGGCCCGCGTCGCCCCGGCCGAGCGCGAGCGGCGGGTCGGGTTGCTGCTGGAGCTGGTCGGCCTGGCCGACCACGCCCG
>NZ_JAGPXZ010001410.1:0-601 GCF_018070305.1 Micromonospora sp. M51
CGGCGGCGACGCAGCTGGGCCAGCCCGCGGCGGTCCAGTGCCCCCAGCGGTTGCCCCTCCACCCGGACCTCGCCGCCGGTCGGGCGGTCCAACCCACCGGCGAGAGCCAGCAGGGTCGACTTGCCGGAGCCGGAGGGGCCCATCACGGCGACCAGCTCGCCGGGCCGAACGACAAGGCTGACGCCGCGCAGCGCGTGCACCGCCGCCGGCCCGGTGCCGTGGGTGCGGTGGACGGCGCGTAGCTCCAGCACCGCGTCGTCCGCCCCGCTCACCGTCGTGCCCCGGTCACCGTCGTGCCTCCTCGCCGGCCCATCGAGCAGCGTCCCGCGCGTCGGCGTCACCGGGCGGGGGAGCGGGAGGCGCCGGGCCGCTGGGCTGGTGCCGGACCAGACTGGTCTCGCAGTGGTCCAGCCAGCGCACCTCGGCCTCGGCCTGGAACACCATCGAGTCCAGTACGAGGCGCCAGGGGAGGTCCTCCGGCCGGTTGCTGCCGTACTTCAACCGGGTCAACTCCTGCAGGGCCCGCATCGTCGCGCTGCGCTGGGCCTGCACCACCGAGCGGACGTCGACCCCGGGCGTGGTCAGCGCCAACGCCAGCTTG
>NZ_JAGPXZ010001411.1:0-595 GCF_018070305.1 Micromonospora sp. M51
GTTTCGGGCTCGTCTTGAGTTTGGTAAACCATGTCGCATCCGTTGACGGGGTACCGGTGAACGACGTCGGGTGTAGTGAGGCGCCGAGGGCCTTCTGGCCGAGCCCACTGAGCGTCGGAGAGACGGCCTTGGAATCGATGAGAACAGTACGTTGAACGCTATCGATAGCTCCCGCCGGGAACTTCACAAGCAGGTCCCCCTTGGAGTCAAATGACAGTGCAGGTCCGGTGCCATAGGGGGCTTGCGGTTGCTGGAGGGCCGCCTCAGCCTTCTTGCCGTTGACGCCATCGGCATGGGCAGATTTAACAACTTCCTGGCTGAACTTTGGCCAACCGGGCCACGAGATGAGGGCGCTCGCTGACAGGGTTTGTTTCATTGTGGCGTCGTACCACAACGTCGTTGTGGACTGAGAGGTTGTTTTGCCCTTCGTCACTTCAGCCTGCAACTCGACCCCAAGTAGGTCAGTTGTCGAGGAGATGAAATGGCCGGTCATAGTGACCTTCGTAGCCGAATCCCATGCAGCGCCGCGTAGGGTGCGCTCACGGACGACCTCGATGGCCTGGCTGAGATTACGGGCGGTGGTGATAGTTGGGAC
>NZ_JAGPXZ010001412.1:0-595 GCF_018070305.1 Micromonospora sp. M51
CCCGGGCCCTCGACGACCTGCTCGACGACCTCTACCGGGGGCAGGAACGGGTCACCCAGGCGGACATCTACCGCAAGGCGGTGGCCGCCGAACTCCCGCCGGACCTGCTCGCCCGGATCGACGCGCTGCCCGAGGGCGAGTACGCGGTGGACGAGGCCAGCGACCTGCTGGGTGGTTCCATCGGCTGAGCGCCTGTGCCAGCTCCGCCGCGTGAGCGACAGCAGAAGGGACACCACATGACGCACCACGACGAGGACCACGACGAGAAGGTGCCGGCGCTGGGTCAGCCGCCGAAGGGCACTGACACCACGCCCGAGCCGGACTTCGCCAACGAGCACGACCGCACGGCGGTGGACCGGGACATCATCACCGGGGCGGACGAGCACGAACGGGAGCCGGAGTCGCCGCACGGTTGGTCCGGCATGCAGCGCTGAGGGGTACGAGAAAGGGGGCCGATTTCCGCCGGCCCCCTTTCTCGTGCGTGCTGATCAGTCGTCGTCGTGCCCGCCCTCGGCGGCCTGCTGGGCCGTCGCGTACGCCATCTGGAGGAAGTCGGACGCGGCGACCGCGGTCAGCGCGGTGGCCACCAGGCGGG
>NZ_JAGPXZ010000147.1:0-10367 GCF_018070305.1 Micromonospora sp. M51
CGATCAGAGGGTGGGGTCGGCGGTGGGCAGGGGGTGAAGGGTGAAGGGGGTGGCCAGGTGGGGGGTGGCCAGGAGGGTGGGGTTCGCCGTGGCCAGGGCGGTCTGGCGGGAGCGGCGGGCTTGTTCCTGGTCCACCTCGTGGGCGTACGCCAGGTCGGGATCGACCAGCTGCACCATGTGCACCAGCAGGTCGCCGGTGAACAGCATCCGCTCGTCGGCTGCGGTCAGCAGCACCGACTGGTGGCCAGGGGTGTGGCCGGGGGTGGGCAGCAGACGTACCGCCGGGGTGAGGGTGGTCTCGCCGTCGACCACCCGGAGCTGGCCGGCGGCGCGCAACGGCCCGATCACGCCGGCCGGCAGCCCCGGGTTCAGCGTCTCCGCCGCGTCGACTTCGGCCCGTTGCACCAGGTAGCTCGCGTTCGGGAAGTACGGCCGCCCCGGCGTGCCGGTGACCGCCCAGCCGATGTGGTCGCTGTGCAGATGGGTCAGCACTACCGTGTCGACGTCGGCCGGGTCGATGCCGGCGGCGGCCAGCTCGGCGGGCATCCGGCCGGGCACCGGCGCCCAGCTCGCGGCGAGGGAGTCCGACGGCCCGATGCCGGCGTCGACGAGCGTCACCGGCCCGTCGTCGACCCGGATCGCGAAGCTGCGGAACGGCAGCCACCACTGCCCGTCGGCGGTCACCGAGCCGGGGTCGCGTCGGTCGGCCTCCGCCCAGTGAGCGGCCGTGGCCTGCGGAAACGCGTCCGCGCGAGGCTGGAAGAACTGACCCTCACCGTCGGTGAGCGCAGTGACCGTGATAGACCCGAGGGTGCGGTTCAGTGGCATCGGACGATGATTCCAGGGCATTCCTGTTCCGCGCAGTCCGGTTCCGCCGGCCGGTCGAGGCCGGCTGGGGGCTGCCGGTCCAATTGCAGTACGCTCGTACTGCTTGAGCACGTGTCCCCCGAGAGGAGCGCCGGCCGATGGCGAAGATCAAGGTAAACAACCCGGTCGTAGAACTCGACGGCGACGAGATGACCCGGATCATCTGGAAGCAGATCCGGGAGCAGCTGATCCTGCCCTACCTCGACGTCGACCTGCACTACTACGACCTGTCGATCCAGCACCGCGACGAGACCGACGACCAGGTCACGATCGACGCCGCCAACGCCATCAAGGAGCACGGCGTCGGCGTCAAGTGCGCGACCATCACCCCGGACGAGGCCCGGGTCGAGGAGTTCGGCCTGAAGAAGATGTGGCGGTCGCCCAACGGCACCATCCGCAACATCCTCGGCGGCGTCGTCTTCCGTGAGCCGATCATCATGTCCAACGTGCCGCGGCTGGTCCCCGGCTGGACCAAGCCGATCATCATCGGCCGGCACGCCCACGGTGACCAGTACAAGGCCACCGACTTCGTCGTCCCCGGCCCGGGCACGGTGACCATCACCTACACCCCGGCCGACGGCGGCACGCCGATGGAGATGGAGGTCGCCAACTTCCCCGGCGGCGGCATCGCCATGGGCATGTACAACTACGACGAGTCGATCCGGGACTTCGCCCGCGCCTCGTTCCGGTACGGCCTGGACCGCAACTACCCGGTCTACATGTCGACCAAGAACACCATCCTCAAGGCGTACGACGGCCGCTTCAAGGACATCTTCGCCGAGGTGTTCGAGGCGGAGTTCAAGGCCGAGTTCGACGCCGCCGGCCTCACCTACGAGCACCGGCTCATCGACGACATGGTCGCCGCCGCGCTCAAGTGGGAGGGCGGCTATGTCTGGGCCTGCAAGAACTACGACGGTGACGTGCAGTCCGACACCGTGGCGCAGGGCTTCGGCTCGCTGGGTCTGATGACCTCCGTCCTGCTCTCCCCGGACGGCCGTACCGTCGAGGCCGAGGCCGCGCACGGCACTGTCACCCGGCACTACCGGCAGTACCAGAAGGGCGAGAAGACCTCGACCAACCCGATCGCGTCGATCTACGCCTGGACCCGGGGCCTGGCCCACCGGGGCAAGCTGGACGGCACGCCGGCGGTCACCGAGTTCGCCAACACGCTGGAGCAGGTCATCGTCGACACCGTCGAGGGTGGCCAGATGACCAAGGACCTCGCGCTGCTCATCTCGCGCGACGCCCCGTGGCTGACCACCGACGAGTTCATGAACGCTCTCGACGAGAACCTGGCCCGCAAGCTCGCCGCCTGATCCGGGCGTACCGCGTCATCGGAGCCCGCCGGCACCCTGCCGGCGGGCTCCGGTGTGTCCGGGGCCGCCACGCCGGCTGGCGTCACTGCTGCCGGCGCGCCTCGTTGACCAGGATGGACGAGATGCCAGTCGCGTCCAGGAAGGTTGACCACGGTCGACCCGCGGCACCGTGCGCCGATCAGCCAGCCTTCCCGGCTGTGCCGTGCACAGCCAGCCGTCCCTTCCCTGCGGGGGGCCCTGTCCCGGGCCCCCCGCGCCCTGTTTCCCGCAACGTCGGCCCGGCCGTGCTCAGCCAACGGCCACAGCGGGCCCGCTCAGGCGGCACGCAGCAGGTCGGCGGCGCGTTCCGGGGCGATGTCGTTGATGAAGACGCCCATCCCGGACTCGGAGCCCGCCAGGAACTTCAGCTTGTCGGTGGCCCGCCGGATGCTGAACAGCTGCAGGTGCAGGTAACCCAACTCGCGATCGATCCGTACCGGGGCCTGGTGCCAGGCCGAGATGTACGGCATCGGCATGTCGAACAGGCCGTCGAAGCGGCGCAGCAGATCCAGGTAGAGCGGACCGAACGACTCCCGCTCGCTGTCGCTGAGCGCCGGGATGTCCGGCAGCACCCGGTGCGGCGCGACGTGCACCTCGAACGGCCAGCGGGCGGCCGCCGGGACGTACGCCGTCCAGTGTTCGTTCTCGGCGACCACCCGGTCACCGGTGGCCCGCTCGGCGGCCAGCACGTCCGCGTACAGGTTGCCCCCGCCGGTCCGCTCGGCGTGCCGGCGGGCCGCGGCCAGCATCGCGCGGGTGCGCGGCGTCACGAAGGGGTACGCGTAGATCTGCCCGTGCGGGTGGTGCAGCGTGACACCGATCTCGACGCCCCGGTTCTCGAAGCAGAAGACCTGCTCGACGCCGGGCAGCGCGCCGAGCGCCTCGGTGCGGTCGGCGAGCGCGTCCAACACGGTGCGGACCCGGCGCGGCGGCAGGCTGGCGAAGGACGCGTTGTGGTCGGAGGTGAAGCAGACCACCTCGCACCGGCCGACGCCCGGCCGGACCGGTGTGAACGGGGTGATCTCCCCGGGCTCCTCGGCCACCCGACCGCTCAGCGACGGAAACCGGTTCTCGAAGACCACCACGTCGTAGTCGGGTGCGGGGATCTCGGTCAGCCGGTCGCCCACCGACGGGTCGAGCGGGCACTCGTTCGCCGGTGGGAGGAAGGTGCGGGTCTGCCGGTGCACGGCGACCGCCACCCACTCGTCGGTCAGCGGGTCGTAGCGCAGTTGCGACGCGGGGGGAGGCGGTGGCAGGTCCCGGCGGTCCGGCTGGTCGCGGACCGCGTCGTCGCGCTCGTCGAAGTAGATCAGCTCCCGGCCGTCGGCCAGGTCGATCGCGGTGCGCTTCACGGCGCCGTCCCCTCAGTTGTCGGCGTGCGCGTCACGCGGCCCGCCCCCTGTCGCCTTCACCATGATCAGTTCGCCCACCCGTTCGTCGAGTACCCGCCGTGCGGCTGGGGGCAACCGGTCGTCGCTGACCAGTACGTGGGCCGCCGCCAACTCGACGATCGAGGAGATGCCCACGGTGCCCCACTTGGTGTGGTCGGCGAGCACCACCAGTTGGTCCGCCGCGGCCACCAGCGCCCGGTCGGTCTCCGCCTCCATCAGGTTCGGGGTGGTGAAGCCGGCCCGCTCGGTGATGCCGTGCACGCCCAGGAAGAGCAGATCCAGGTGCAGTGACCGGACGGCCCGCACCGCGAGTGGGCCGACCAGCGCGTCCGACGGTGTGCGTACCCCGCCGGTGAGCACCACCGTCTGGTCCGGACGACCGCCCGCGTGCATGATCTCGGCCACCGGCAGCGAGTTCGTCACGACGGTCAGCTCGGGGACGTCCACCAGCCGGCGGGCCAGCTCGGCGGTGGTGGTGCCGGCGGAGAGCGCGACCGCCGCGCCGGGCCGGACCAGTTGGGCGGCCCGATCGGCGATGGCCGCCTTCTCCGGCAGTTGGCGGACCGACTTGGCGCGGAAGCCCGGCTCGTCGGTCGCGCTCGGCCCGGTCGTGGTGGCACCGCCGTGCACCTTGGCCAGCAGGCCGCGCTCGTGCAGCGCGTCCAGGTCACGCCGGATGGTCATGTCGGACACGCCGAACTCGCCGGCCAGCTCGCTGACCCGGACGCCGCCGGTCGAGCGGACCCGCTCCAGGATGGCCGCCTGCCGCTGCTGAGCGAGCATCCGCCGTGCCTCCCCGGGGTCCACGTACCCTCACGCGGTCAAACGTGTTCCAACAAAGATGAACACTAGCGCGTGCCGGTCAGCGGCGGAAGAAACGGGGTACGGCGACGCCTCAGGTGGACGGGATGGTCAGCTCCACCCAACCGGTCTCGGTCAGATGGGGCAGCACCGCCTGAACCGCGTCCGCCACGCTCACGTCACTGGTGTCGAGAACCAGATCCGCGTCGGTCGGCTCCTCGTACGGGTCGTCGATGCCGGTCATCCCGGTGAGCAGGCCGGCCCGCGCCCGCGCGTACAGGCCCTTGCGGTCCCTGCGCTCGCACACCTCCAGCGGAGTGGCCACGTGCACCAGCACGAAACCCGCCCCGGCGGCGAGAGCCATCTCCCGGGCGGTGGCGCGGGCCGCCGCGTACGGGGCGATCGGGCAGCAGATGCTCACCCCACGGTGCCGGGCGATCTCGGCGGCCACCCAGCCGATCCGCCGGACGTTGAGGTCCCGGTCGGCCTTGCTGAAACTCAACCCGGCCGAGAGCTCCCGGCGCACCACGTCCCCGTCGAGCAGGGTCACCGTCCGGTCGCCGCTCTCCCGCAACGCGTCCGCCAGCCCCCGGGCGACAGTCGACTTGCCGGAGCCGGAGAGGCCGGTCAGGAAGACCACCAGCCCTCGCTGCCGGCGCGGCGGCCGGGCCCGGGCCAACTCCCGCGCCACAGCGGGCGGCGTGTGCCACTCCGGCAGCGGGAAACCCCTGTCGAGCAGGTCGTCGATCTCCGCCTGGGTCAGCGCGAGCCGGCGGTTGCGCGGTGGGATGTCCTCCCGCCACCGCCACTGCCCGTCCCGGTTGTCGTAGGCGAGTTCGCGGGGCACCAGCACCCGCAGCCCGGCGCCCGAGAGCATCTCCCCGGTGGAGAGCAGGTGGGTGACCCCGTACGCGGCGGAGACCCGGGCGCGCAGCAACGCGTCGCTGATCTCCTCGTTGCGGTGCGACAGCGGCACCGCGACCAGCGTGGCGGGCGGCATCCGGTCGCGGGCGGCGAAGATCGTACGGACCAGCGCCTCCGGTGGGAGCCCACCGACGCCGCCCTCACCGACCGGGATCATCACGAGCAGATGAGCGGCCAGGGTGCGGGCGGCATGGGCGATCTGGGCGAGCTGCGGACGATGCAACGGCCGATCGGCGATCACCCCGAGCACCCGGCCCGGGGGCAGCAGCGCGCGGACCTCCTCCGGGTCACGACGCAGCCGCTGGAACGGGCCGTGCCCACCGTCGCCCAGTCGTCGGACCTGGCCGCCCACCCCCGCCACACCCTCGCGGATCGGCCAGACGTCGGCCACGTCCAGGGCCGCAGCCGGGGCACCCTCCCCGTCGGTCAGCACGAGCGCCCGGCGGGCCGGGTCGCGCGGATCGAAGCTCTGCGCCAGCGCGGTCGGCACCTGGAGAACCACCGCCACCTGCCACGGGGTGCCGTCGGCCAGCCGGCCGCGCCGGCTCACCGAGACCAGGTCGGCGCGGGTCATGAAGCCGGTCAGCGGGGCGTACGCGCCGGTCAGCAGCAGCTCCAGATCCGCGAGCTCACCGGGACGTGGCGTGTACGCCGGCGCGTCCCGTAGCACGTCGTCGGGCAGCACCCAGCCGTTGCTCATTCACGCTCCCCACTCGCTGACCGGCACACAGTTTCGCAGCCGACCGCCGATCGGTCGAGGGTGCCACTCCAAGACCCCCGCCGCCGGGTCAGCGTTTGATCCGCCGGCCCACCGCCGACCGCAGCCGGTTCCACACCTTCCGCTCGTCGCGGATGCGCGGTCGCGAGCCGTCGGCCCGGCAGATGAACACCAGCGGCAGTCGCGCGTCCTCGGTCCAGCCCACGTTGGTGATCCGGGCCTTGAGCAGCCAGCTACCCCGCGTCCGGCCACCGTTGAGGGCGGCGAAGTCGATGGTGGCGGTGGCCCGGTGCACCAGGTGGACCGTGTCCGCCGCTGTCGTACCGGTGATCCGTTCGGTCTCGAAGGTGTTCGGCAGGAAGATCTCGGCGCCGGTCTCCCGGTGGCGGGCCACCAGGTCCAGGCGGGCCTTGCGCACCTGCGCGGTCGCGTCGAGCACCTCGGGCTCGATCTCCTCCATCGGCAGCATCAGCACGTCGCGGTCACCGTCGGCACGAAAGCTGACCGGCTGGTCCGCGGAGCGCAGCTCGGCGGCGACGGTCACCGTGACGGCGTGGTCGGCGCGCCGAAGCTCACCGACGGTGCCGTGGGCGCCGATGCCCGCCTCCCAGTGGGCAAGCCTGCGCAGGTCCGCGACCCGGCCCCGCTCCGCCAGGTACGCCATCGCCCGGAGCATCGGCGGCAGCCCACCGGCGACGCCAGGGGCGAAGCGGTCCTGCATGATCTTCTGGACCTCCAGCGCGACCTGCTCCACCCATGCCTCAGGGGCGTTCAGCAGCCGCTTGCCGCGCAGCCGGCTGAGCATCTCGTTGCGCAGCCAGCGCCGGTGCAGCCGGTCCCGCAGCGCACCCGGCTCGGTGTGGGCGTCCACCACGTCCAGCGCCTCCCGCACGCTGGCGTAGTAGCTCGACGGGTCCAGCGGGGCCGCGGTGACGTTGCGTGCGTCGCCCCGTTGAACGTGGTGGTAGCAGATGTAGTCGGACAACACGGAGGTCCGCCGGGACAGGAAGTAGGCCCGGACCACCAGCGAATGATCCTCCAGCCGACGCTTGCCGCCCTCCGGGAACCGCAGACCGTGCTCGTTGAGGAACGACCGCCGGAACAGCTTGTGGCAGGTCAGACTGTCGATCAGAGGTGAGTTGCCGAGCGTCGCGTCGAAGCGGTTCTTCCGGAACAGCTCCCGCGGCACGGGCCGGCCGTACCCGGCCATCTTCCCGATCACGATGTCGGCGTCGTTCGCCTTCGCGCAGGCGTACAGCCGCTCCAACGCCTCGTCGGCGAACCAGTCGTCGTCGTCGGCGAAGAAGACGTACTCGCCGCGGGCCTGCTCGATGCCGAGGTTGCGCGGACGCGACGGCCAGCCGGAGTTCTCGATGTGCAGCACAGTGACGTGTCGGTGCTCAGCGGCCAGCCGATCCAGCCGCTCGGCCGTCTCGTCGGTCGAGCCGTCGTCGACGAAGATCATCTCGAACTCGTCGGCGGGCAGTGACTGGCGCAGCAGTGAGGCGACGAGCTTCTCGATGTGCGGGCCGCAGTTGTACGCCGGCACCACGACGCTCACCTTCGGGACGCCCACCTCGGCCATCAGGATCCCTCCCGCGTCGTCGGTCGATCGCCAGGCGGATCGATGCCCGGTGAACGAGAGGTGAATGGTGTCACCTCGGATGGGTCTTTCCGGAAGCGGGGTCCGACCGAACGCGGGACCGGCGAAAACGCCGCGAGAGCCCGCCGCGGACCTTAGGGGGCCGGCCGGGAAAGGATCAGGGGAGCGCCGGGGGCGTGCCGGTGTCCATGCTGGGCATCGACTCCCTACGCTGGGCGCGTGACACTGATCGCGACCCAGTCGCTCACCAAGACGTACGGAGGTCGGGTCACCGCGTTGGCCGACCTCACCGTCGCCGTCGAGCCCGGGATCATCGGCCTGGTGGGCGCGAACGGCGCCGGCAAATCCACCTTGATCAAGATCCTGCTCGGCCTGATCGCACCAACCAGCGGCCAGGTCTCGGTGCTGGGCATCGACCCGACCGCGGACCCGGCGGCCGTCCGCAACCGGGTCGGTTACATGCCGGAGCACGACTGCCTCCCACCGGACCTGTCCGCCGCCGAGCTGGTCACCCACCTCGGCCGGATGAGCGGCCTGCCCCGCACCGCGGCCCGCGAGCGGGCCTCGGAGGCGCTGCGGCACGTGGGGCTCTACGAGGAGCGCTACCGGCCGGTCGGTGGCTACTCGACCGGCATGAAGCAGCGCGTCAAGCTGGCCCAGGCGCTCGTGCACGACCCCGACCTGCTGTTGCTCGACGAGCCGACGAACGGTCTGGACCCGGCCGGCCGCGACGCCATGCTGGCCCTGGTGCACCGGATCGGCACCGAGTTCGGCATCTCCGTCCTGGTCTGCTCACACCTCCTCGGCGAGGTCGAGCGGATCTGCGACACGCTGATCGCCATCGACGGTGGCCGGTTGCTGCGCGCCGACAACATCTCCGCGATGACCACGGCCACCGACGTGCTCGCCGTTGAGGTCAGTGAGGGCACCGAGGAGCTCGCCGCCCGACTCGCCGAGCTGAAGCTGCCGGTCGCCCGGGACGGGCGGCTGCTCCTCGTGCCGCTCGCCGACGACGGCACCTACGACCTGATCCTCGGCGCGGTCGCCGACCTCGACCTGCCACTGCACCGACTCGACCAGCGCCGGCACCGGGTGGCCGAACTCTTCGCCACGAGGGAGCTCACTCATGCCTGAGCCGTCCACCACCACCGCCCGGCAGACGCCGACCGGAGTCATCCACGACATCGGCTACCAGCGCTACGAGGGCCCGAGGCTGGGCCGTCGGCAGGTCTTCGGCGCGCTCTACCTGCACGGTCTGCGCACCGCGTTCGGGTTCGGGCGCAGCGCCAAGGCCAAGATCTTCCCGTGGCTGGTGGTCGGCATCGTCACCCTGGTCGCGGTGGCCCTGGCCGCCATCCGTAGCCAGATCGGCGAGCCGGTCGCCACGTACGCCCAGTTCGCCGACTCGATGAGCTGGCTGGTCATCTTCTTCGTCGCGGTCGTCGCCCCGGAGCTGGTCTCCCGCGATCTGCGCAGCGGTGTACTGCCGCTGTACTTCTCCCGGCCGCTGCCGCGCAGCGACTACGCGTTGGCCAAGCTGCTGGCGCTGGCCACCGCGCTCTGGCTGCTGCTCGGCGGACCGCAGCTGCTGATGTTCCTGGGCGCCGCGTTCACCACCAAGCAGGGCATGCGCGGGGTGTGGAACGAGTTGCTCGACCTGCTGCCCGGGCTGCTCTACGCCGGCCTGTGGGCGGTGGTCTTCGCCTCGGTCGGCCTGCTCGTCGCGTCGCTGACCGGCAAGCGTGCCTTCGCCGCCGGCGGTGTGGTCGCGGTCTTTCTGATGACCACCCCGATCGTGGGCGTGCTGAGCATCCTGCCGTCGCGCGCCGCCAACGAACTGGCCGGGCTCGCCTCCCCGTCCACGCTGGTGCAGGGGGTGGGCATCTGGTCGCTCGGTGACCTGCTCGTCGAAGGTGACCAGGGCGGCCCGTCCATCGGCGGGTTCGGCCCGGTCTACGCCCTGGCCGCGGTGCTGCTGGTCGCCGGCGCGACCGCTCTGCTGCTGGCCCGCTACCGGAAGGTCGCCTCCTGATGAGCACGCTGAGCCTGACCGGGGTGTCCCGGTGGTACGGCAACGTGGTCGCCGTCAACGACATCAGCATGGCCCTGGGGCCGGGCGTGACCGGGCTGCTCGGCCCGAACGGCGCCGGCAAGACCACGCTGCTGCACATGATGGCCGGGTTCCTCGCCCCGTCGCGCGGCACTGTCACCCTCGACGACGAGCCGACCTGGCGCAACCCCGACGTCTACCGGCGGTTGGGGCTGGTCAGCGAACGGGAAGCGGTGCAGGGCTTCCTGACCGCGTACGAGTTCGTGCTGGCCAGCGCGAAGCTGCACCGGCTGCCCGACCCCGCGGCCGCGGCCCGACGGGCGATCGATCTGGTGGAGCTGGAATCGGCGCAGGACCGCCGGATCGGCACGTACTCCAAGGGCATGCGCCAGCGCGCCCGAGTGGCCGCCGCACTGGTGCACGACCCGCAGGTGCTGCTGCTCGACGAGCCGTTCAACGGCATGGACCCCCGCCAGCGGCTGCACATGATGCAGCTGCTGCACACCCTGGGCGACGCCGGCCGGACGATCCTGTTCAGCTCGCACATCCTGGAGGAGGTCGAGCAGGTCTCCGGAACGGTGCAGGTGATGGTGGCCGGCCGGTTGGCAGCCTCCGGCGACTTCCTGACCATCCGCCGGTTGTTGACCAACCGCCCGCA